>JABAAI010000051.1 GCA_014238825.1 Leptospirales bacterium | reverse complement strand
AACCGAAATACATCATTATGTTCACAAAACTTTTTGTTGCAGTTTGACATTTTTGTCATTTGTATCAAAATAATTCTGTTTCTTCAACTGCAGGGTAGTGTGTAATTGCTCCCTTGCCATCTTTTTTTACTTTCATTATTAAGTACTATTTGTGTTCCTCCCTGTTTCTTACTAGGATAGAAATGGGCCTTAACATTATTAGACGCGAGTCTATTTAATTGATCTAAACCTTGTTCTACATCAAATAGTGAGAGGTGAGAACCTATGAGTAAAGGGAAGGCCATCATAATTTCAGAACTGTAAGTATTCTGATTTTTTGGCTTTTGATTTCCTCCTTGCTCTTCATTGTTTTTGGCAAAAGAAATGCTTTCTATCTTTGCTTTTATGATAACAACTTTTAAGACACTATTCTTTTTATCTTTAGAACTTTGTGGCACAAGGTAAGGACGAGTATTAATGTATCCTTGTTTGAGATAGTATTTGCTAATCGTTTTTAGGAGAATGTTCAGCTCTAGTAAATCTAAGCAAGAGCCTTCAAAACCACGGCGAAACTTTTTTTTTTGACTTTCCCCAAGCTCATCATCACCTGTGATGTTAATCTTTTTTATAGATACGCATGATTTTTTTTTGGAATGCTTAGAATTTTTCTTGGAGCGCGTATTTAAATCAGCTACAAATCCTTTAGGACTGGGCTTGATGGCTGGGGGACGGAATCGGCGATTTTCTTCTTGGAGTTTAAGAAACATCTCATTTTCTTCTTGGATCTTTTTTTCTAAGATACTTTTTCTTTTAGCTGAAAGGTTTTGGGGGATTTCTTGGGCATAGCTAGCGCTACTAACTACGACAAAGCTTATTCCTATAAATAAAAGTTTTTTGTTAAAACCCCACATAGTTATAAACTATATGGGGTTCTAAGTTAGTTTTTGTTGCGCGTTTTTTTAGAGAGCTTTTGCTATTTTCAATGGTTTTGGTGGTCGTATGCGTTTGTTGTTTTGACGGACAATCTTGCCCGGTGCCCCGACGACTGTGCAATTTGCAGGAACATCTTTATTGATTATAACAGTTCGCGCTCCTATTTTAGCATTATTGCCTACGTGAATTGGTCCAAGCAGGGTAATATGGGTGCCAAGTAGAACAGAATCTCCTATGGTAGGGTGGCGCTTGCCGTCTTTCTTGCCGGTACCACCAAGGGTGACGCCGTGAAACATGACACAGTTTTTTCCAATCTGGCTGGTCTCTCCAATAACAACGCCCATGGCATGGTCAATAAAAAGACCGGCCTCAATTTGTGCTTTGGGATGGATTTCTACCCCAGTTATTAAACGATTAAACTGTGAACATAGGCGAGCTAAGAAATTTAAACCTAAGTAAGAGAGAGGGCGCGTGAGTAAGCGATGAATAATCATTGTATGTAGTGATGGATATAGTAAAATCTCCAAGCCATGACAGGAAGGATCATTTCTATAAATGGCTTTGAAATCTTCTAATAGCTTAAACACGAGTTTATTCCTAAATCAAAATAATAGTATGCGTATGATAGTAGCTTAGGGACTGTCATTTATAAAATCCTTATAGAGAAGACTGGCCTGGACACCACTATTTTTTTGATACTTGCCCGATTGATATTTTGTGATATCACCCTTGGGAGTGTGATAAAATATTTGGCAAACAGCGACATAGGGATAAATTTTAATCGGGTTAATGACGAATATTTCCAAAGTCCAATAACCACAAAAACCAATATCACCAAAGCCTGCCGTAATGTGAACAGTCATCCCTAAACGTCCGATAGAAGAACGGCCTTCTAACATAGGTACTAAGGAATGAGTTTCTGTATATTCCATTGTTCGACCCAGATAGAGGCGATTCGGTTCTAGGACTAATCCATCCTCAGGGATGGGTATTGTTTTAATAGGGTTTGGTATTTTCATATCTAATTGTTCATTTTCGTACACCATTAACTCGTTGTGAAGTTTTAAATTATAGGAATTTGGATTAATAGCGGCAGGGTCAAAGGGATCGATGATAATATCTTTGCCGATATTTTTTTGAATCTCATTTCCCGTAAGGATCATAGAGGTGATTATTGTGCAATAGGGGGTGCTGTCATTAGATACAAGATTTCATTCTCATTGTAAATTTCAAGAGCAAATCCTTTGGGTTTATTATTATATTTATATTCTGGATATTGTTTTTCTTTAGAGTATTTTCCTAGGGCTGGGTAGGCTTTGCTAAGTCCAAAAAATATTGATAGGACATTGTGAAAGGGAAAGGAAGTGAAGATATAAGGTCTTTTGGCTAGTAACTTAAAACGAAGCCCATTTTTTATTAAAGTCGATGTGTATTTTTCTGCTGTTACTTTAGTCAAAATTACGCCAACTTCGCTACGTAATTTGCTCTTTTCTACTTTACTGGGGTCATCATAGTAAATTCCAAAACTAGCTTCGCTTTTTAATTTTTCTTTTGCTATAATCTTAGTAACTTTTTTATGTAATTGGGAAACTTCACTATAGGGACCGGTATGAGAATGATAAAAGAGGTAAAAAGGACCAAAGTCTTGTTCCTTGACCACCATCTCACGAAAGCCACCCATATATCCAATAAATCCTAATATTAGCACAAACAATAAGGCACAGATAGCACCGATTACGATGAAAAATTTATTAAGCGATTTCATTAGGAGTCATGCTCTATGACTTTGCCTTTAAAGTCAAATATATTTTGTTTTGCAAGGAGCTTGTTTAATGAGATGACTTTTTTTATATAGTATGGTTCGTTAATGGTCTTTTATGAAAATTTAGAAAAATTAAACACACTAAAGAGTATAGCTGATAATACGCCTCTACTGCTTAGAACAATTCTAATTATTCATTTGAATAGAGCATTGCTCTTCACTTTTTGGGAAAACAGGAACGCTTCCTCTCTGTAACCGCTCTCTCATATGAGATATACTATAAATAGGATTTTTTTTAGACCGAATGTACCGCAAAAAAATTATCATAAAACTAATTGAAAACTGCTTGCTTATATATACTAGAACATAGAAAGTATAGAAAGCATATATGGAATAGAAAACGAAATGATTTATTTAGCTATAGTACTTATTATTGCTGGTATTTTCTTTTTATGGAAAGCATTAAAAGAATCTGAAGCTAATATAGATGGCAAGGTTTCGCGTTTAGGTACTAGTCAAAAAAAGCAAAGGGGTAGCACACCGCGTCAAATAAGTTCTCGAGATAGAGCTACGTTAGGGTCCCAAACAACAAGCGGAACTTTGCCTGCTGGCATCCCAAGCCAGAGGATTCGTAAGATTCCAAATATGGGAACTGCTAGCAATATTTACCAGAAGAAGCCACAAGTAAAGCAGTACCAAGGGCAAGCAAGACCAAAACCTCGCATGAGTGAGATTAGTGAGAGGACTTCGCCACCTCCGTTACCAATGGTAGAATTTAGTATCAATGGCGCTCTATACATCGATGAAAAACAGAGCATCTCTAGAGCATACGCCAAAAATAGTGGCGTACAGATTAACAACTATAAGGATATCCATCGAATTGGCGTTGCCGTGCTTAATGTCCAAGGCGATATTTTTATGATTCATAGTGATAATACCAGCTATAGATATGAGGCAAAGCATTTGGACCAGATTATATTTCAAGAAAGTGGGGTGGCTTTTATCCCAAGAAAATCTCGGCAGGCAGCGGCAATTTTTCTAACGGAGACGGAACAGGTAGAACGTATTCGTTTGCATATTAAAAACTCGTCTTCCAACCTAGGATAAATGGTAGCTTATCGTCCAAGAGTGGCTCTCTGTTATCATTTCCTTTCTTAAAGGCAAGTTGCACATTTGTTCGAGCAATTTCGTTATTTATCTTTGCCTTTCGTGAGATTTCAATAGCTTTCCAATAATGCGTTAAAGATTCTTTTTCTAATTCTTTATGACGTTCTTTATCATTTCCTTCTTTTTCTAAGAGGTCCTGTGCTTTCATTTCATAAATTACTCCAATATTATTATAGATTGCCAGTAGCAAGAGTTGCTTGTGCTTTTGATTGGCTTGGAAGTCCTTTTTCGTTTTAACTAATCGACCTTCTTTTTCTAGATCTGATTTTACCTTTAGGTAATAGCCCAATGAATTACTGAGCTGATTTGAATAGTAGTAAGCATTAGCCTTAGCAAGTGAAATAATAGTATCGGCTTCCTCGCGAAGGCGATCATCATCTAAGGCATCTAATGATTCTATAGCTTCCCATTGCTTGATAGCAGCTATGAAATCTGCATTCATATAATCAACCCATCCCGACCAATATTGTAAGTTGGTTTCAGTTTTTTTATCTTTTACTCCAAATGATTGAGCTTGCTTGAAGTATTCTTTTGCCTGGAGGAAATTTCGCTGACTTTCTATAACCTCTGGTAGCTTTTCTTTTTGGGAGCGGAAGGGATATAAAAACGAAGTGGCGATATCTTGTTTTGATTGATTGGCGGACGCCTTATGGCGTAAAAAGACTAAAGACCCAGCGTTATAATAGATTTGTCCTATATGCCCATCGATTAAAGTTTCATCTTCTGGCGCTCTTCCTGCATAAGCCAGAAACTTTTTATAAATTTCTATCGATTTTAAATAATACTCTAAGGCTTTTTCAAAATCATACATTTTTTTGTAATATTCCCCCATCTCGTTTATGGCTAGGTAATGCATGGGATCATAGTTATGGGCATTTTGAAATTGCCTCATGGCACGTTTATTCTCTTTCTTACGAACTAGGAAAAGTCCCCGCTGATAAAAGCCCTCGGCATAGCGTGAACCAAGTATTTCTTCTCCATTGCGTGTTTCTTTTTTATTAAATACTAATTCTAAAAGGTGGCTTGCATTATCTTCTAAGTTACGATGATTTATGCTACTTACAGGATCTAATTGATACTTAATTCTTAGATCATCTTCGTTCATTTCGCCATAATAAGCTGCTAACTTTGTAGTTACATGGATAGGCATTTTATTTTCAAGTCCTAAATTGTATAATTCTCTGTGTTTGTCTATGGCTAAGCGAGGGTCATTAGTCTTCCTAGATAATGTAATATAGGCATTTAAGATGCGCTCATTACCTCTAAGATCCAAAGGAAAGTTTGTTATAATTTTACGATATTGCTTGATGGCCTTTAATAGCTCACCTCTATTGTAGTGGACGTCGCCAATTTTGGCTAAGGTTTCAGCATCTTTTGGTTTGTTAAGGAGAGTAAGAATGAGCCGGTAATAATCAATTGCTAGCGCATCATTTTTGTACTTGGAAGATGTGGTTTTTGTAAAATCGTTTGCAATATTGGAATGAAAGAGTCCTAGATTTAAGAGAGTGCTACGCTTTAATTTTTCATCTCTCAGGCGATCAACCATGTAGGCACCAGCAACTTTAACTTTACGCCTTTTCCCAGATTGATCTATAAAATCAGTATCTGCACCTAGTGACTTTTTCCAATCAGCTCCTTTTACTTTACGAATAAGGGGTGCATTCAATCTTTTATGAATATCTTTGTATGGAGGCTCGGCTCGACCAAAGAGTTTAAGATATGCTTCCTCATAGAAACGAGCCCTTAGATAGGCTAGACCATAGAGATTTAGGAATTCATGATCATAATAGTTTTCATCTACTGCTAAAGCTTTATTAAAAAAAGTTTCAGCTCGCTTTTTATGCTCCTCGCGTTGGGGGGCAGAATAAATATACCTTGCCTTTTCAAGTTCAGCAAGTCCTAATTTATAGAGATTTTTTGCTTTGAAATACTGATTTGTAGCAAGTCCCACAAAAATACTGACTACAGTAATAAAACTAATACTAATAGTATAAAGGACGATTTTATTGCGTCTTCTACGCCTATTAATTTCTTCTTCTGATAACTCATCGGCATAGATGATTTCTAGGCCGTCTTTGGTGTAGTGATTTGGCTTAAGACTTGGTTTTATTCCCACGTGAGCTTCTATAAAATCAGCGAGCTCTTCTTGACTAGCTTTTTCGATAACCATCCCAATCAAGAGGCGTTGGTTAGAAGAAGATATTGTTTCGTTAACAACAGAATCGATAATTGCTTTCCTTAGGGCAGGGGGGTGGTCTTCTAAGCCAGCGCGAAGGTTTGCCAATTCCTGATCACTAAATTCTTCACCTATTCCTTGCATTCTCTGGGAGTATGTGCCTAGCTCTTCAATGTCTTCTGAGTTGATATCATCAGATAATTCATCATCCATATTAGCAAATTCATCGATTACATTATTTTCTATGGCACTATTTTCGGTACTAGTTTCTATAGGCTCGGCGGGCATTGCTTCTATCTCGCTATTAGCTTGGTCTGCATTGTTTGGTGTCTCTAGACCACCACTAGGGATATCTCCCATATCAGGTAAATTATCTCCTATATCTTTTCCTGGATCAGGCATTCCTGGATTAGCTACATCATTTTGTGTGCTGGCTTCTTGGGGAATATTTTCAACTCCTAGGTCTTCTTGTCCCCCTAGTTCAGCTAGACCACCTAAATCATCGCTTGCTTCTGGTGAAACTAGGGCATCTAGCGCAGCTGCATCATTTTGTGTGCCGGCTCCTTGGGGGATAGCTTCAGCTCCTAGGTTTTCTTGTCCTCCTAAATCGTCTAGACTGCCTAAATCGTCTAGACTGCTTAAATCATCGCTTGCTTCTGGTGAAGCTAGGGCATCTAGCGCAGCTGTATCATCTTGTATGCCGGCTCCTTGGGGGATAGCTTCAGCTCCTAGGTTTTCTTGTCCTCCTA
>JABAAI010000050.1 GCA_014238825.1 Leptospirales bacterium | reverse complement strand
CTCAAACGCAGGCACGGACTTATTAAATGAAGACATAGATGGGGTATTCTTTACAGGATCTTACCAAACGGGCAAAAAAATAGCACAGAAAGTTGCTAACAAAATGATCCCTTTACAATTAGAACTTGGCGGGAAATGCCCGGCATACATACACAAAGACGTACTTATATCTCATGCTGCTACTTCTACAGCAGAGGGTGCCTTTTACAATAATGGACAGAGTTGCTGTGCTGTTGAACGTATTTATGTACATAAAGAAATCTATGATAATTTTCTTAAAGAATTCGTTAAATCTGTCCAGTCATTTGAATTAGGTGATCCTTTGCAACCAAACATATTTTTAGGTCCTCTTAGTCGCAAAAAACAAATATCGTATCTCAATGACCAACTAATAGACGCATTGGATAAAGGAGCTAAGCTCATTTTTGGTTTACCGCCAAACACAAAAAAAGAAAGTGCGCGGGGCTACTTCTTTTCTCCGAGAGTGCTTAGCGGAGTAAATCATAAGATGAAACTCATGCGAGAAGAAACTTTCGGGCCAATAATTGGCATCCAAAAAGTTGATGATGAAAAAGAAGCGTTAGAGAAAATGCAAGATACAGAATATGGGCTAACAGCATCCGTCTACACAAAAGATGGAGCTATTGCAAAGGCTATTCTAGAAGAATTAAAAACAGGCACTGTCTATTGGAATGTGTCTGATAGGATCAGTCCTCACTTACCTTGGTCTGGTCGTAAACATTCTGGTATCGGCACGACCCTCTCATTAGAAGGAATACGAGTGTTTTGTAAAAGTAAGGCCTGGCATTGTTTGCCTAATCCCCCTTAGCAAGGCGAGCTCCATAAACAGAGATTATCTGTTATATTTTTACTTACTTTATTAAATAAAAAATACTTGGGCAAATAGAATATCCCGATATTAAAACTGAATGGATTTTAGAAGAAAAAATCCCGGGCATTGTTACTGCCCGGGGAATCTGGTATAAACCTTAATGCGAAACTTACACATTCATCGCTTCTTAATCTTCATAAAATCCATTCTTCCGTCTTATTATATTATTGTAATAACGAAAGAACAGCCTTTGGTCTTACACCCGCTTGAGCTAACATTGACACTGCTGACTGAGAAAGTATCTGTTTCGTAGTTAACGCAACAACCTCCTCTGCCATATCCGTATCACGGATTCGGCTCTCTGCTGCCTGAATATTTTCATAGGCATTCATCAAACCTTTAGCAGTATGCATTAAACGATTTTGGTAAGCACCCAAATTCGCTCTTTGGCGCATCAATACATCTAAGGCAGAATCAGCTCTGCCAATAGTATCATTAGCTCCTGCTGGAGTTGATATTGTAACCGCCACATTATTGACTAAGCGTAATCCTAAAGCCCCTGCTGTCATAGTACCAATATAGACACGTTCTCGCTGATTTGTATTAGGTCCTATATGAAACCACATAGATCCAATACGCGAGTTTTTGCTAAATTGCCCTTGCAACAAAGATAAACGATTAAACTCAGCCTGTGAGGATACACGATCGACTTCGTCAATCAGTTGAGAGACTTCGACTTGAATAAGCTTTCTGTCAGAAGCTGTATAAACACCGTTAGAAGACTGAACTGCTAAAACTCGGATCCTTTGAACTATATCCGAAATTTGTTTTAGGTAGCCTTCTGTAGTTTGAATCATGCTCAAACCGTCTTCGGCATTCCTTTCAGCCTGACGCAAACCCTTTATTTGAGTCCGCATTTTTTCTGAAACAGCAAGTCCAGAAGGGTCATCACCGGCACGGTTAATCCGCATCCCAGAAGACAACTTACTCATTGAACTATCTACATCCCACTGATTAAACTTCAACACGCGATGTGCATTAATCGCGCTAATGTTGTGATTAATAATCATCTCACACTCCTTGTGTTTAGTTTTCTCTCCACTAATACCTCGTGTATTAAAATAGGAAGTCTTGATAGACATTCCAGAGAGATGAGAAAACATACTTTGCTTATTATTAATAAGCAAAGTATTTGCTTCCTCCATCTGTACAATACCAGAGTATGTACAGATGAAGAAAGCAAAAAGAAAAGTAGTTCTTAAAAACTTAATTCTCAGAACTAACTTGTGAGTTGACTTTCTCAATATTTTCGTGACACTATTAAAAATATTCCCAACAAAAAAATTGTTGCTAAGTCTAATTATCTTTGATAGTGCCTTCATATTGTTTCCTAATTACCTCAATAACTGTAGTACAGACTGAGGACGCAAATTAGCTTGAGCTAACATTGCAGTTCCACTCTGTATTAAAATTTGATTTTTAGTAAACTTAGCTGCTTCTTCTGCCATGTCCGTATCCCTTATCCGACTTTCCGAAGCTTGGATATTTTCATAGGCGCTCATTAAGCCTTTAGCTGCATGCTCTAGGCGATTATAATAAGCTCCTAAGTTTGCACGTTCTTTATTGATGCGACCCAAAGCTACATCCACAACACCAATGGCCTCATTGGAGAATTGTGGTGTAGAAATAGTTAATATAGTCCCATCAGGGCGAGACAATCCTAGAGATAGAGATGTCATTGTTTGAATGAATACTTTTTCTCTCTGATGCATATTTGCTCCCATATGAAACCACATAGAACCTATTCTAGATCCACGAGCATAGTGCCCTTGTAACAGAGGCAATTTATTAAACTCTGCTTGTGAAGCAATACGATCGACTTCATCAACTAATTGTGAAATTTCAACTTGGATCAACTGTCTATCAGAAGGTGTATAAACACCATTAGAAGACTGAACTGCTAGAACTCGAATCCTTTGTAGGATATCAGAGACTCCTTGCAAATAGCCTTCTGTCGTTTGGATCATGCTCATACCGTCTTCGGTATTATGCTCAGCCTGACACAAACATTTTATTTACGCACTCATTTTCTCTGAAACAGCAAGCACAGATGCGTCATCACCTGCTCGGTTAATGCGCATGCCAGAGGACAGCCTTTCCATATTTTTATTAACTTCCCATTGTTGAAACTTCAACACGCGATGTGAATTTATCGCGGAAAGATTGTGATTTATAATCATTCGTGTTTCCTCCTTGAAACATTCTTTTAATAAAGAAGCTTAGCTTCTTTAATTTTGTCCATCCTATGAAAACTATTTCCATATAGTAATCTATAGAATGCATAAGACATTCCTCATAAAGGAAATCTTATATAACAGAATCGGGAAAAAAAATACTAAACTTTACTTAGGAAGTAAAAAAAACACTAAAGTTTTCAGGAATAGTTGAGCAAAACTTCCCTTTCTTGGCTTCTTAACTTGAGTAACGTAGCTTTATCTAGCGTGTTGGTCTCTCACCGATACTTACCTTTATTGACTGCTCTTGCCCACGCCTAAGTATTTTAACATTAAGTTTGCCCCCAACGCCAAGCTTTTGGACAATGGTAACTAAATCTTTGCTTGATTTAATTTTCTTATTGTTAACCTGATAAATAAAATCATATTCCTTTAATCCTGCCTTTTCTGCAGTAGAGCCTTGCAAAACTTGTATAATAATCACTCCCTTCCTTTCCCCAAGTTTTAAATCATCTCGTAAAGTTTGAGCAGGAATGCCTATATGCACCCCAAGAGCAGGTTTACCTATAACACGGCGCTCCTTGCGGAGTTGCTGCATTACATCTCTGGCTTCGTTCATCGGTATGGCAAAGCCAATACCGACACTACCTCCAGTAGTGGAATAAATAGATTGATTAATACCGACAACTTCTCCATAAACATTGAGAAGAGGACCACCTGAGTTACCTACGTTTATCGATGCATCTGTTTGAATTCGTGAAAAACGACTATTATCAACTCGACGTTGCTTTGCTGAAATAATACCTACTGTGAAAGTGCGATCTAAACCAAATGGTGCTCCCAAGGCAAAGGCAAGTTGACCAACTTCTACTTTATCAGAATCACCAAAAACCGCTGGGACTAGGCGATTACGCTTAGAAGAAGGCACTTGAATTAAGGCAATATCACTGGCCTCATCCCTTCCAATAAGTTTTGCTGTAGACTTTGTGTTATCATGAAAAATAACCTCAATTTTACGAGCTCCAGCAACCACATGATCATTCGTCACTATATAACCTTTTTTATCAATAACAAAGCCTGAACCTGCTTGCTTTCTTTCCTGATAAAATCTTTTCCAAAAACCTCCAGCACGAACGACTATATTTGTACGAATATACACAACCGAGGGGCTGGCCTTTCTATATATATTAATATAGGATTCCTGTAGAGCAAGTGCAGGACGTTGGTCTTCTTCACTTAGAGGGGCAGCATTAATTGCTTCACTGTTCCCAAGCCAAGATTTAAAACTATCGTATAGCATCGGACTAGCAAAAGCCCCTAATAAAAATAGAAAAAGTCCTGCGTTAATTAAACTAAACCGACTAAATTTATATTCTTTCATTGTGAACTCCTCTTAAATAATCAACTATACATTAGTATCTGCTAACTTATTTACTTGCTATTGTTTGGCAAGCGCTTTAATTCTTTTGGTATTGATCCTTCATATCGACCCGAAACTATATCCAATACTTGTTGGCCATAATTTTTGATTTTCCATGCCGTCATTTGATTCAAATCTTCCATCTCCATTATCGAACTAGGAGATTTTTTAACAATTAAGTCTATCATTTTAGCAGAAAGCACCATTGATGGATCAATACCACGATACTCTGCTATTTTCTTCCGCCAATTCTTGAGTTTTTTTGTTAATATCTTATGCTCAGGTTTTACTTTAATTTTAACTTGTTTTTCTTTTGCGACTAAAGATAAGTTTAAATCCCTGCCTTGCAAAATTTCTAATATCCGCCCCTTATCCTTACGTAAAAAAATTGGATGAACTATTTTACTAAACAAAGGCTTCGATAGGTTATCTGGCCTCTCCCTTGCTAACCGCACCATCGTGTGATTAGAAAGCATTCGAAAGGGGGCGATATTTTCTTGACGAGAACGGTTTTCACGTAGTAAATACAATTCTCTTAGAATAGCTTGTTGCTCTGTGTTTAGTTGCTTAGCATCTGGTAGCAACTTCCATCCTTCCGGCTTTATCTGTCGATTTACTTCAAAACTCACATGACATAAATGTTCAAATTCCTCTGCTATCTCTTCATACATACCATACTCTTTTAATTTGATCATTAAACTATCCATAATACTTTCCAAGTAAAAAGTATCCAAATGAGCATACTCTAGCTGTGAATTTGTAAGAGGTCTATGTTTCCAATTTGATTTTTGTTCTTTTTTTTCTAAAGTCACACCCTTATATTCCGCTACTAAACTAGCGAGAGAACAATTTGCATGACCCAAAATACGAGAAGCTAAAAAGGTATCAAAAATATTGACAAACTCCCAATTATAAGCTCTTTTAAGTTCTATGATATCAGAGCTAGCAGAGTGAAAAATTTTTGTTTTCCTAGAGTCTTGGCACATTTCAGCAAGACCAGTAAGATCTAGGTCAACAAGAGTATCGATAACGTAATGATGACCTTCAGCACTTATTTGTATTAAACATAAATCTGAAAAATAAGTATAATAACCGGAAGATTCCGTATCAATAGCAAGACAAGGAGATTTAGCTAACTGATCTAAAGCTAATTTCAGTTTCTTTTGCTCTGTAATATAACTGAAACTGCCCATTAGCCTAGATCATACTCTAAACTAAAGGCATATAAAGCGACTCTAATTTAAAATTTCAAGTGCATCTCTAAATAAATATATCTCAAGCCTTAGGGGCAAGATATAAAATCACTTTTCCACATGTCATTATTTGCTTCACAATCAATTTTATTCGTAAATATATCATTGGTAACACAAGTACCTAAAGTAGAAAATATCACATCTTGTTCGCATAGTATATCCCCGGTCTCTTGGTCGGGGGGAGTGGCAGTACTCGTACTATCTTCTTTATATGAAAGTAAAGTAGAATACTGGGTGTTAGTTCCAAAATTCCAGTTATTAGTACTCCAACCACCATATATCAAGATAGAAGAAGTAGTAGTAGTATCATCAATCATCACTGTTTTACTACAAACACCACTATCCAAAGTCCCACCCGCTGATGTACAAATAGCGGGATCTACAATAGCCAGAGTAATAGTACAAGCAGTAATGCTACTATCCCAAATTCCGCCTGCTATACCACAATGAGCCTCTGAATTAATAGTAGAAGTTATACTATAATTGACATCAGTTGCTCCTTTTAGCTGTGCAGAGCTCACACCAATAGCATTATGAATATTAAGTGTTTCAACTCCACTAAGGGTATAGACTTTATAATAATTAAGAGTACAAGCAGTACCATCCCATTCCCCACCCGCCGTATTGCAAGCAGTCATGTCAGTAGCAGAATTCAAAGTACAAGTCGGCATCACCCACACTCCCCCTGCTATCGTACAATTAATATCTGAGTCAATAGCATAATAACCTGCACTAACACCACCAACTGCAACTGTAGCATTAAATTCCTCTTTACTAAGAGCATCCCTAATAACATAAAAACTACTATCATAATAGCTACTTGTTATAGTACCACTATTACTCCCTACCAACAAACCTCCGACATCATTAGCACCATCACCACCATCTACACTAGTTCTTGAATAGCTATTAGATATTTGACCTGTATTAGTACCTACTAATCCACCTACGTAATCCTCATCTCCAGCACCACCATTAAGAGTACCTATAGCAAAACTATTTGATATTTTCCCTGCATTTTCTCCGATTAGTCCACCTACAGAATCAGTTCCTCCGCCTCTACCATCTACAATACTACCGGCATAGCTATTTCGAACAATAGAAGACATAGTGGAAT
>JABAAI010000004.1 GCA_014238825.1 Leptospirales bacterium | reverse complement strand
CTAGTAGAGTCTTTTGCTAAGTCCTCTATTTTAGTGCTTTCTTTTTTATCTTCAAATTCTTTTTGTATTTCTTTTTGAAAATCAAAGTAGAGGCAGTAAAATAAAATATCTTTGCTTTGCCTTTGTGAAAATAGCATCCCATTAGACCAAGTACTTAAAGCAGATGAGCTAGCTGAGTTTTTATCTTTGATAGAATATTCTAGTTCGTAACGCCAGTATGCAATCCGTAAGATAGGGTTGGCAGGATAGATATCATTTAGTTTTTTCAGTATTTCTGGACTCGTATATCTATTTTGGCTATCTTGTGTGATACTCCTTTTTTCAAACAGAAATAGCAAAGCACTCTTTTCTAGTAATTTGAGCATACTCGATACTTTCGAAACAGAGAAGCCCTTCAATAATTCATCGCGAAAGCGTTCGATAGCAACTTGGGCAACGCGTTTTTGTATTTTCAGATTAAATAGAGCCTTGTAGGTCTTTTTTTCTAGCTCAAAGCCAATGGTGCTTGCAAAACGACAAGCTCGGATAGGGCGTAAGCCATCTTCATAAAAACGTTCTTCTGCTTTGTTAATCGTACGGATTATTTTTTTTTCTAAATCTACTAGACCATTATGCTTATCGATTAATTTATTAGTCAAAGGGTCATAAGCTAGGGCGTTTATTGTAAAGTCACGACGACTCAAATCTTCTTCTAGGCTTGAGGTAAATTTTATTGTATCTGGGCGTCTGGCATCTGTGTATTTGCCATCGGCACGATAGCTAGTCACTTCAAAGGCTTCACCATTCATTAGCACGGTAACCGTTCCATGCTTGATTCCTGTTTCTATAACTTTTGGGAAAACTTTGCAAATATCCTTTGGTTTAGCATTCGTTGTAAAGTCTATGTCTTTAATCTTTTCTCCTCTTAGCAAATCACGAATTGCACCACCGACCATGTAGCATTCATAGCCAGCATCGTGTAGTTTTTGACATAAATTCTTGGCAAGTTCTTGTTGTTTTTCTGAAAGCCCTGCTATTATATTTCTTAGAGAATCCACTAACTTAGGCTTTAGATAATCTAAACGGCTTCGGTCTGAGTTTTGTTAATACTATCTGCTATTTCTAATTCTTCATTAAAACCAAAGAGACGCGGGTCTTTAAGGCGATCCAGGTACAATATCCCTTGCAAATGATCACATTCATGTTGATAGACAACAGCATTAAAGCCATCGATAATTTTTTCAAATGCTTCTCCTTTTTCATCATGCCAAGCAAGTTTAATTTTACTTGGTCGTTCCACATAACCTCTCATTCCGGGAACTGACAGGCAACCTTCCCAGAAACCAAGTATCTCACTACGGACAGGAGTAATTACAGGATTGATTAAAACTTGGCGTTCCATTTCGCTCTCTAGCTTTGGATACCTTTCATTTTTGCTAAAGCCAATTACTACGATTTGCTTGAGGATACCTATTTGCGGAGCAGCCAGTCCCAGACCCTTTGCATCTATCATTGTATCAAACATATCACGTACTAGCTTTTTGGTTTCCTTTGCTGTAATTTCATTTTCTGGGACAGGCTTTGCTATCTGACGCAATACTTGGTCGCCAGCCCTTAATATTTTATAAACGGCCATTTTTCTAAGCTCTTATTTTTGGAGACGAGGAGAATTGAACTCCTGACCTCTTGAATGCCATTCAAGCGCTCTACCAACTGAGCTACGCCCCCATAATTTATCTAAATTTATTAGAGTCAATTTTATTTTCTAAATAGAGTTCATCTAAAAAATAAATATAGCTAAAATTAGCTCCAAATTGATTGCAAGTATTTATTTAATCAAATCAATTTTTATCTTGACATTTATTAATTAAACTAAATTAATAGACATTATTATAGTCTTAAATTTTTAATTGGAGTACTAATAAATTTATGTCAAAAACAAGTGGAATATCAGAAAGCAAAGAAAACTTAGAAAAACAAGATTCAGCGCGAGCAGGGGATGCCACAATTAGTGTGCCCGCCTTCCATGCCGGGATGACGGTTCAAGAGGCTATGCAAGTTCATCAAGATGCTGCTATTATTTTTTCGAGCTACCACCTTGGAGGTTGTTCTCATTGCTCCATCAATGAAATTGAAACCATCGAACAGGTCTGCCTAGGCTACGGTGTGCCAGTAGAAGAGCTTATAGCGAGCCTTAATAATCTTTTGAAAAAATAACTTTCATAGGTATTAGTTATTTTCCTCTAGTAGAGTGAATATTATTTATTTTATTAACAGATGAAAGAAATAGAAGAAACAACTAAGCAAAGGTTTAGAACATTGTTTGGGAACAGTGTAAACTAAAAAGTCCTTTGTTTTCACAGAGATTATTTTTGGAGTGAGGAAGAAAGGATTGTTTTTCGCAACTGATTGGAAAATGTTTTATAGAATACATTCTATCATTAAATTCAGGTAGAAATTGGGAAATAACAAATCTTTCCCTTGAAATAGCTAAGGATAGATTAGGCAATTTCTCGCTTTTGCCAGCAAAAGACAACAAGGATTGCGAAAATCTAGAATATCTAAAAAATCTAAAAATTTTTATATATTTAATTCTTTACAAAAAGACTAGTCAAATCATATTGTATTTAGTCGCTCTGTTCCGACCTATTTTGTCCCCTTTTTATCATTTTATTAGCATAGCAGGAGGTTTTTGTGCTAGTCTTATAACTAGTGCTTAGAGTTTCAAGCTTTCTATAACGGTTCCACGATACGACCCGCTTAGATTATATTAAATTTGCTTTGATTGACTTAATTCGTCTTATTTTCTATAACATAACAAATTAAATGGAAGGACTAATACTAGATATTTTTTTTATTTTCGTTTTGATTATCTTTAACGGATTTTTTACTGGTTCTGAAATTGCGATTATTTCGATTAAGAAAGTTAACCTCGATGAGATGATAAAAGCAGGCAAGCGTAGAGCTCGCCTGATTTCCTACCTCAAACAGCAGCCAGATAGATTTTTTGCTACCGTTCAAATTGGGGTAACCTTGCTTTCTACCTTGGCTTCTGTGTATGGTGGTTCGCGTTTGATGCGCTATTTGGATCCTTATCTTAAAGGCTTAGCTCTAGACTTGAAGTATATAGAAGAAGTAGCTTTGCTTTTTTTGGTGCTAATAATTGCCTATCTTTCCTTGGTTTTTGGCGAGCTAATCCCAAAATCCCTTGCTCTCCGCTATGCCACTCGCTTTTCGATGATTGTTGCTTATCCATTATACTTTTTTTCTCGTACATTTTCAGGTTTTACTTTCTTCCTAACTTTTTCTAGTAATCTTGTTTTAGCTGTTTTTCAGAAAGGGCAGACTAGCTTTTCAGAAACGCGTTTGCATGAGGAAGAAATACGAGAAATTTTACAGGAGGGAGTTAAGGTAGGAGCTATTGCAAAAACAGAGCATCAAATTATTTCAAATGTTTTTGGCATCAACGATACTTCTGCTCGCGAGGTGATGACGCCACGGGTCAATGTAAAATCACTTTCCATTGACCTAGATTTCGATGAGTTGGATACCGCTATCTTACAAATCAATCATAATCGTATTCCTGTCTTTCATGAAACTCTAGATAAAATAAGGGGCGTTTTACACTTACGAGATTATATGACAATGTGCCTTCGTAACCCCAAGAAAAAGAAGAAAACTATAGAGAGTTTACTTCATACCCCATATTACGTTCCAGAAAGTATGAAAATAGATAAAATTCTTAAAGAGATGCAAAAACGTAGAACTCACTTAGCGATTGTAGTTGATGAGTATGGTGGAACAGCTGGTATTATAACAATGGAAGATATTCTCGAGGAGATAGTTGGAGAGATCCAAGATATTTCCGAGCAACCTTTGGAGTCTCCGATTGTCGCTCTTGCCGAAAATAAATATTCTGTTTTGGGGACTTGCTCTATTAATGAATTTAATGAATATTTTGATGACTATCATATCCCTGAATCAAAAGGCTACAATAGTATTGCTGGTTTTATTATATCTAAGGCCGAACGCTTTCCAGAAGTTGGTGAGATGCTTAAGTATGAGAATTTAAGCTTTGAGCTTTTACGTCGCATTCGTCAAAAGTTAGTTCAATTTCGTTTATACATCAGACCACTTGAAAGTGAGGTGGAAGGTAAATCTTATGAAAAAGAAGCCTAGCAAAATATACATAGTAAAATATATATAGCAAAATAGCCTAAGTCACTATGATTGAAACATTTACGTTAAAACATTTTCGTTGTTTTAAGAACACTTCGATATCCCCTCTTTCTAGAATAAATTTAATTATGGGAAGAAACAATAGTGGGAAGACAGCCTTTCTGGAAGGGGTATTTCTGCATCTAGGTGGAACAAATCCAGAACTACCGATTAATATCAATATTTTTCGTGGAATAGTTAAGCTGGTACCAAATGCACACGAGGTGTGGGGTTGGCTTTTTCATGATAAGCTAACGACAGAGCCGATTCATCTGATTAGCTATGATGTAAATGGCGATAAGCGAGAGCTTGTGGTAACTTTGGAGCCACTCCGGTCATCTGAGATTGCTAAGGAAAATGAAGCTTTAGACAAACCCCAACACGAGTTTGTCTCTACGATTAGTGCATCAAATCAGCAACTATCATTGGTTTTTCGCGATCCAAATGGCAGTGAATATAGGGTAGGTGCTCGATTTTCCAAAAAGCAGATTATTTTTTCTCGTGATAATAAGGCTGAGATTCCCTTTTCTACCAGTATTTTTATGGCAACTCATATTAGAAATCATGTTGAGGATACAGAACGCTATTCACGTCTGGAGCAATCTGGGCTTCATGGTCCCATAATCGAGACTATGAAGCAAATTGAACCCAAGCTAAAACGTTTTGTCGTTAGCATTTCAACGGGCATCCCTGCTTTACATGCTGATCTAGGCGGGACCAAGCTAATCCCTCTTTCTTATATGGGGGAGGGTGTTAAACGTCTGTTAAGTATTGCTTTGGCTCTGCCAATCTGTCAAAATGGGACTTTATTAATCGATGAGATTGAAAATGGTATTCATCATAGTAATTTAATAACTGTATTTCGTGCCATCCATAGCCTGGCAGAGAAGTTCAATGTGCAATTATTGGCGACAACGCATAGTTGGGATTGTATCCATGCTGTACATGAGGTTTACGAAAAAACTAATGTTTACGATTTCCGCTTATTTGAGTTTGAGAAAGGGACAGGCGGGGCAGATGACTTTACCGTCAAGGCCTATAATCAAGACATGATTAAGTCCAGTCTAAACAGAAAAACAATTTTATAAGATTCGCTTATGCAATTCTATCCGAAGAAAGTTTGCATAAGCGAAGCAGTAATAGTCTGAGCTTGTTCTTCGTTCAGATTGTCGTATTCGTGCCTAGCTAATTTATCGCGCACTAGATTAAGCTTTGCAACACGCTCTGGATCTTCTGTATGGCTGACTATATCAGCTATACGAGCCAAATCTGCAGCTTGGCTAGCTTCTTTTGAGATATTTACTCTATCCTGTGCCGAGTTTATTGTCTGGTCTTTTTGAACCTCTTTTGTTTTTTGGTGATTAGAGCTTGGGCTTAAACCACCTACTTTATCTATCATCATATTCTTACACTCCTTCTGCTTATGCTTTCGGTATAGGTCATGGATTTACTAAAGCACTTTTTTTAATTTTATAAAAAAAAAATGTACTTTAGTGAATATACATTTATAAATTACTTTGAGAAAATACCGCCTCATATGCCTCCTGATACGCTTTCTTGAGGGCTAAGTCGTGTTTCGTGGCGTATGCTTTGCAACTTTCATATTCTGGGCTGATGTTAGATATTGTTTTTGGATTAGCTTTCTTGTAAGCATATTTTACGGTGACGTTTCCGTGCTTTAGAGACACCTCGCATGTTTTTCGAGATAGGCTAAGGCGTTTTATATTTTGTTTGCGCACTCCTAGGCTGGAACTCTCACGAAATATAATTTCTTGTATGAGACCTGCTGTAATTGGCTTAGAGACTACTCTAAGTAGGTGCCCGCTTCGTCCCTTTTTCATTTGAGCTGGAATTATCATCACCTCTAATGCTCCATTCTCTTCTAGGCTTTCGCGAAGATAAGCTAATATTTCAGGGCTTGAATCATCTAAGCCACATTCTAATAGAGTTAAGGTCTCTTTTTCTAAATTCTGCTCTAGCGGCTCATCTATTACTTCAAAATTTTGAGATACTAGCGTTGGCTCAGTTTCTAAAATGCCTAGTCGAATTCGGAGAAAATTGGGGATAGCTAGCTTACTTTCGCCTGCTCCATAGCCAATTTTTTCTAAGCACATTTTTGGTTGGGTTTCAAATGACGCCTTTAGCCCCCGTAGCAATGCGGCTCCAGTTGGAGTTGTAAGCTCAGTTTCAATACCGTGACTATAGCATTTTAGACCACGGAGTAGTTCGAGGGTAGCAGGGGCAGGGATAGCTAGCCTGCCGTGAGCACATTCCATTTCACCGCTACCTAAGTGCACAGCTGAGCTGTATATTTTTTCTATACCAAGTAAATCTAAGCCTATACAGACAGCCGTGATATCGATAATAGCATCTACTGCCCCTACTTCATGGAAGTGAACTTCACTAGGTTTGCAATTGTGAATTTTGCCCTCGGCTTGAGCTAAGAGCCAAAAGATTTCTAATACTTTTTTTTGTACTTTTTGAGATAATTTTGAGTTTTTTATAATTATTTCAATTTCTGGAAATTTCCTATGTTTTTTCTCCTTTTCACAATCTACTAAAAAGAGAGTCCCTGTTATTCCTTGATCAGTAACTTTTTTTCTATTTAGTTTGTAGTTAGAGAGCCCTAATGTTTTAAGTTCTGCTGTGAGTTTTTGCCACTCAAGTCCTAGGTCTAATAGTGCCCCCACAAACATTGAGCCACAAATTCCACTAGTGCAATCTAGGTAGACGATTTTTTTCATAAAATGATTATATATTATGATATCTCTCAGTTCTGAGATACTGTCTTCATGTTATTGATAAGATGAGCCATATAAGCCGCTCCAAAGCCATTATCGATATTTACAACGCTCATCCCGGGCGAGCAAGAGTTGAGCATAGCAAGCAGAGGAGTAAATCCAGCAAAGTTTGCTCCATAGCCAATGCTAGTTGGAACAGCAATAATAGGGACAGCTACCAGACCAGATGTAAGAGATGCTAGGGCGCCTTCCATGCCGGCAACGATAATAAGAACGCGCGCTTTCCTAATTTCTGTCAAATTATCAAAAAAACGCTGAATGCCGGCAACCCCAACGTCATAAATGCGCTTGCATTGATTGCCAAGTATTTCTGCTGTTATAGCGGCTTCTTCTGCTACTGGGATGTCGGAAGTGCCCCCTGTTAGTATAGTTATATCTCCCCTAGTGCTTTTATGTGGCTTGGGACCGATGAGAATCAGGCGCGCCTCTTTAAAGTACTGAGCTTTTGTTCCCAGCTCTTGGCGTACTGCTTCAAAGTGCTTGTCTTCGGCACGCGTGGCTAGGGCAAAGCCATCCCTGTCAATGTATTTTGCTAACTCTTTTAGAATTAGTACTAGCTGACTTGGCTCTTTCCCTGTGCATAAGATAACTTCGGGAACGCCTCTTCGCATTGCACGCCCTATATCTAGTTTTGCAAAGCCCAAATCTTGGTAAGTTTTTTCGACCATACCCAAGTTTCTAATGAAGTAGGACTAAGGCAATTAAATTTAAATTGTATGGGGCTTCAACTAAGCTTTCTCTACTAAAGATTAGAGACTATTGCATTGAGCTAAAAATGTCTCTTAAAAATACTCTATTTTGCGAATAGCAAGCAAATAATTCTCAATTTACAAAGTTTAAAAGTCCGTAGCGTGTTTTTTTGTTGACATCTCTAGTCATAGACTAGGTTATGTGGTGTAATAATCATGATATTGGGAGGTATTGATTATGTATAAAATATTGAAGCTGAATAGGATCTCGATTGGACTTCTATCGATTTTTCTATTTTCTATTTTCGCATTGAGTGTTAGTCTTGGTGCTGAAGAAACTTCTCCGGGTCAAAGTTATGAGTGCGTTGAAGCTTATGGGGAAAAAAAGTGTGGCTATGGTTGTATTAAAGCCTATGGTGAAATCAAATGTGCTCGCACTAAGGAGCACAATTGCGTAGAGGCCTATGGTGAAATTAAGTGTGGGTTACATTGTACAGAATCTTATGGTGAAATAACTTGTGATTGACCATCCTATTGAAATGGAGTTTTTTCAATAGAGGTAGAACCATCCAAGTCTAGTAATCTAGTAAAAGAGGTGATTTCGTATTAAAGAAGCGTTTCCATACTTTTACTTTTGAGGCTATAAGTATTCGTTTTCACATCTATTACTATTCCCAAGCTCTTTAAGAGCGGGAAGAGTAATAGATGTTAGTTGCTTAAAGACACTTTTTTCTTTATTTTATTTAACTATGGTCTCTAAATCGTATATAGCTTTCTCTACTTTTTAAAAAATATTATTTTTTTATTTTTATTCTTTCCATATAAAGGCATGTCAATCTATTGGTCTTATAATAGTACTCTCTTTACTTTATTGGTCTTTAATTTAAGGCAATCATGGCTAAGAAAAAAATAGTATCAGAAATTAAACTACAAGCTATGGGCGGTAAAGCTAGCCCAGCACCTCCAGTTGGACCTGCTCTTGGACAGCATGGTCTCAATATAATGGACTTTTGCAAGCAGTTCAATGACAAGACAAAAAAGCAAGAAGGGATGAAGATTCCAGTTATTATTTCTGTCTATTCCGACCGTAGCTTTACTTTTATTACTAAGTCGCCTCCCGCAGCGGTCTTAATTAAAAAAGAACTTGATTTAGCTAAAGGCTCTTCTGTTCCCCATAAGGAGAAGGTTGGCAAAATAACGCGTTCTCAATTAGAAAATATAGCTAAAATTAAAATGAATGACTTAAATGCCAATGATATTGATGCCGCTGTCGCTATTATTGCAGGGACGTGTCGTTCTATGGGAGTAACTCTAGCTTAAGACTAAAAGTATAGTTCTAAATTGATAATGAAAAGAAGGGGTAAAAAATGGAATCTCAGTCATGAGAAGCTGGATTTGGAAAAGCTTTACAGCCCGGATGAAGCTGTTGGTCTTATTGGAACAACAAGTTATTCTAAATTTGATGGAAGCGTTGATGCGAGTGTGAAAGTACAGTATAAGTCACTTCAAAATGTTCGAGGTACCGTTCAGTTACCTCATGGTAATGGCAAGACCGTTCGCGTTCTGGTTGTGGCTAAGGAAAACAAGCATGCTGAAGCCAAGGAAGCTGGAGCGGAGTATATCGGTAGTAATGAAATATTAGATAAGATTCAAAAAGAGAAATGGACTGATTTTGATGCCTGTGTCGCAACACCTGATATGATGAAGGATCTTGCAAAACTGGGGCCTATTTTGGGACGCAAGGGTCTAATGCCAAAGCCTAAGGCGGGAACGGTTACAAACGATGTGGGTGTGGCGGTCCGTAAGCTAAAAGCTGGTTTTAGTGAATATCGCCCGGACAAGACAGGTGTCGTGCATTTAAGCGTTGGTAGGGCGTCTTTCGATGCTAGTAAGATAAAAGAAAATATTAGTGCCTTGTATACCTCTATGCAAAAGTCAAAGCCCGCTGATGCCAAGGGAGAATACATCAAAAGTTTTTTTATTTCAGCAACAATGGGGCCTGGGATTCGGGTTAATCACAGGCTTTTAGTGTAGGTATTATTTAGAATTATTGAGAGAGAATTATTATGGCTGGTACTGTTATTAAAAGAAAAAAAGTTGAAGAGCTAAAAAAGATTATAGATGAGAGGTCAGACTTTATTATCGTAGACTGTAGCGGAATAAATGTGCCTAAGCAAAATGATTTGCGCCTTCGTATTCGTAAAGATGGTGGTCAGCTCAAGATAGTTAAGAACACGCTTTTTCATGAAGCTTTGAAGCAAAAGGCTAGTGAGAGTGCTAATAAGGAAGGCGGAGTTAGTTTTAGTAATGAGATAGTGAAAGAATTTGCCAAAGATCTAAAGGGTCCCGTAAGCCTGGCCTTTGCGGGTAAGAATTTTCCTGGTCTTAGCAAGTCGCTTTTAGATTTTAGTAAGGAAGTCTCTGTAGTAAAAATAAAGTCTGCTTGCTTGAATGGAGCCTATTTGGATGTGGCTAGTGTGAGTCAAATGGCAAGCCTGCCTAGTCAGGAAGAAATTTTAACTATGATTGCTCGTGGTCTCAATGCCCCAGCGACAAAAATAGCCCTAGGAATTAAAGAGCTTATGTCTGCTTTGGCTAGAGCTATTAAAGCGGTAAGTGAGAAAAACAATTAGTCTTATGAATTATATCTTAAATCATAATTATCATGGTGTCACTGCTAAGAAGAGCTTTTATGCTAGCCGGCGTCCCTCGGTAAATGGTCTTATCTCCTATTATTGTCTGTATTCTAACAGTAGGCAATTATAGTGATTAAAGGACTTATAATCCTATGGTTTAATTTTTCTCTATCGACATAGATTGAGAGCTTAAACTATGGATAACTAGAAGGAAAAGGAGGACAATAAGTATGGCAAATGTAGATACAATTTTAGAAGATATTAGTAAATTATCTTTGTTGGAAGGTGCTGATTTAGTTAAAAAGATGGAAGAAAAATTCGGTATTTCGACTGCTGCTCCTGTGGCTACTGTTGGAGTGGCTGCTGCAGGTGGAGCTCCTGCTACTGCTGATCAGAGTTTTGATGTAATTCTTAAAAGTTTTGGAGACAAAAAAATAGATGTTATCAAAGCTGTAAGGGAAGTAAGCGGTCTAGGTCTTAAGGAAGCTAAAGAGCTTGTTGAGAAAGGTGGAGAGGTTGTGAAAAAGGATTTGGAAAAGCCTGCCGCTGAGGAACTTAAGAAAAAGCTAGAAGCTACTGGGGCGTCAGTAGAGCTAAAGGCAGTTTAATTTTTTATGGCATTAGAGACAAATGATCTAGTGAATTTGGGTCGTATAAAGAGTACGCTACCTGTACCTGATCTTATAGATACGCAGTTTCGTTCTTATGCTTGGTTCCTGCAGGCAGATATTGACCCTAACAAACGTAAGAGTCAAGGCTTGCAGGCTGTCTTTGAAGATTCATTCCCTATTGAGAGTCCTAATGACGATATGGTCTTGGAGTTTGTCTCCTATGAATTTGGAGAATCTCGTTGGGGAGTTTTAGAAGCTAAGGATCGTAACGTTACCTATGCTAGACCGCTTAAGGCCATGATACGCCTTATAAACAAAGGTACTGGTGAAGTGCGGGAGCAATCGGTCTATATGGGTGATATCCCGATGATGACAAGTAATGGGACTGTAATCGTTAATGGTGCTGAACGGGTAGTCGTTTCTCAATTACACCGAAGTCCTGGTATATTCTTTTTCTATGATGTTAAGACGCGCGTTTATTCTTTGCGCATCATCCCCTATAGAGGGTCTTGGCTTGAGCTAGAGATTGATAATAAGGGCATTTTAATGGCCAGTATCGATAGGAAGAAGAAATTTCCTGCTACTCTTTTGCTCAAGGCTATGGGCAAGTCTTCGAACGAAGAAATTCTACATCTTTTCTATGAGAAAGAAGCTGTATCTTTAAATTCACTTAGCGCCAAAGAACTGAAAAAGCTTATTGGTAGGCGTTCAGCTCGTGTTGTTCTTAATCCAGATAGCAATGATGAATTGATATATGCCGGTGAAAAATTGAATGAAGATACTATTAATCTGATTAGAGAGTTGAATATTGCCAAGTTAGAATTGATAGTCTTTCCCATGGGCAAGGATGATGTGACAATAATTAACTGCCTTGAAAAAGATGGCGTTAAAGATCAGGATGCTGCACTCATTAAAATTTATCAAGTCCTTCGTCCGGGCGACTTGCCAAATATTGATAACGTGAAAGCGGAATTTAAACGTCTTTTCTTTTCATCTAAGAGCTATGATTTAGGTAGCGTCGGTCGCTATAAAATCAATAACAAATTTCGTTATCATGATCCTAAGAACTTTAATTCCAAGGATAGAGTCTTGCGTGAAATTGATTTAGTAACAGCCCTTCGCTATCTTGTAAATTTAGTAAATGAGGTACCAGAATTTAACTTTGATGACATTGATCATCTAGGTAATCGTCGGGTGAGGAGCATCGGAGAGCTTTTGATGAATCAAGTGAAGCTTGGGTTTTCACGAATAGAGCGCGTTGTAAAAGAAAGGATGGCGATTCAAGATATAGATGTGATCGCTCCACAGGCCTTAATTTCAATCAAGCCGATTGTGGCTCTAATAAACGAATTCTTTGGCTCTAGTCAGCTATCTCAATTTATGGACCAGACTAATCCTTTGTCTGAATTAACGCACAAAAGGCGTTTGAATGCATTAGGCCCTGGTGGTCTTTCAAGAGAGCGGGCAGGATTTGAAGTGCGTGATGTGCATTATAGCCATTATGGTAGAATGTGTCCTATTGAGACACCAGAGGGACCAAACATCGGTCTTATCTCTTCGATGAGTTCTTATTCTTTTATCAACGACTATGGCTTTTTAGCCAGTCCTTATTTTAAGGTGAAAGATGGCAAAGTCCTTCCTGAAGTGGAGTACCTAACAGCAGATGTCGAAGAGCATTTTAATGTCGCTCAAGCCAATTCTGTTTTGGAAGAAGACGGTAGATTTAAGCACAACTCAATTAGCTGTCGCAAGCGAGCAGATTTTCCTTTCTGTGTCCCTGAAGAAGTGCAGTATATGGATGTCTCACCAATGCAAATAGTAAGTGTCTCTACTGCTCTTATCCCATTTTTGGAGCATGACGATGCAAACAGAGCGTTAATGGGATCTAATATGCAACGACAAGCTGTCCCCTTGCTAACAAGTCAGCGACCTTATGTCGGGACTGGGATGGAATTTAGAGTGGCCTATGACTCGCGTTATTGTGTCCTCGCTGAAGAAGATGGTGTGGTGGTTAATATAAGTTCATCTGAAATTCATGTAGTGTCTGCAAAAACGAAAGAGATGAAGATATATCCTCTTATTAAATTTCGTCGCTCTAATCAAAATACTTGCTTAAATCAAACTCCAATAGTACTCTTGGAAAGGGCACCAAGTGATGCTAAAATATCCAAGGTGACTAGCGAATTTATAGAAATGAAATTAGCAGATGGCAAAGATCATAAGATCCCGCTTAAAGTAAATAGTGAAACAGAGTTAGTGTCATGCGTAAAAACAGGTGCTAATGTTGAGGCAGGCGCTGTTGTCGCTGGTCAAAAAGTTTTTGCTGTTAGCCATGATAGATGGGGTAGAATGAAAAGCACGGCAACAGTTTTAGCTGATGGTCAGGCAATTGATAATAAGCGCTTGGCTTTAGGAAAAAATATTCTGGTTGCCTTTATGTCTTGGGGAGGCTATAATTTCGAGGATGCAATTCTTATTAGTGAGCGCGTAATTAAGGATGATGTTTTTACCTCGCTTCATATTGAAGAGTATGAGATCCGGGCTCGTGAGACCAAGCTGGGGCAGGAAATCATCACTCGTGATATTCCTCACTTAAGTGATAAAGCTTTTAGAGATTTGGATGAAAATGGTGTTATTCGCAATGGTGCAAACGTTAAATCTGGTGATATTCTTGTAGGTATGGTTACGCCTCGTGGCGATACTGATTTGACTCCAGAATACAAACTTTTACATTCCATTTTTGGAGATAAAGCACGCGAAGTTCGTGATTGCTCCTTACGTACTCCCAATGGTGTTGAGGGAGTTGTGATTGGAAGTCTGTCATATTCGCGTAGCGATGGAGATGAATTACCTGTTGGAGTGGAGACTATGATTAAGGTTTTCGTTGCCAAGAAGAGTAAGTTGCAAGTGGGAGACAAGATGGCTGGTCGTCATGGAAACAAAGGAGTCATTGCTCGCATCCTTCCCGAAGAAGATATGCCTTATTTAGAAGATGGAACTCCGATTGATATAGTTTTGAATCCTTTGGGTGTGCCTTCACGGATGAACATAGGACAGATTTTGGAAACACAATTGGGTTTTGCGGCCGAGAAGTTGGGGCTACACTTTGAAGTTCCTGTTTTTGGTGGTGCTCAAGAAAGTGATATTCAGTCATATATGAATAAAGCAGGCTTGCCTGAGGATTGTAAGTTTGATATTTGCGATGGACGTACTGGAGATAAATTAGAAAATAGAGTCTTTTGTGGCTATATTTATATGCTGAAGCTAGGTCATTTAGTGGATGATAAAATACATGCCCGCTCTACAGGTCCTTATTCTTTGGTGACTCAACAACCGCTTGGTGGTAAGGCACAGTTTGGAGGACAAAGACTTGGAGAGATGGAAGTTTGGGCATTGGAAGCTTATGGGGCTGCTCATACGTTACAAGAGTTGTTGACTGTCAAATCTGATGATATGATAGGTCGAGCTCGTATTTATGAAGCCATTGTCAAGGGTGTTCCTACTATTAATACAGGCACTCCAGAATCCTTTAATGTACTGATGCAGGAATTACGTGGTCTTGCTTTGGATATGAGTTTATACAGTACGGATAATGAGCGTATGGAAGTTTCGGACTTGGAAGATGGCTTAAATCGTATGCGTCGTCCTAATAAAATCAAATTAGATAGTATTGAGAAAATAAACTAGAGTTATATGCTCTATAAATTAAAAAGGAAAGTATATAAATATGAGCAGAAAAACTAACTTAGATTTTGAATCAATAGGAATACAGCTGGCCTCGCCAGAAAGGATACGTGATGAGTGGTCATTTGGCGAGGTGAAAAAGCCGGAGACAGTTAATTATCGTACCTTACGTCCAGAAAGAGATGGTCTCTTTTGTGAGCGCATTTTCGGGACAACTAAGGATTGGGAGTGTTATTGTGGTAAATTCAAGTCTATTCGGTACAAGGGAGTTATCTGTGATCGTTGCGGGGTTGAGGTTACTCATAGTCGTGTTCGTCGTGAACGCATGGGTCATATTAGCTTGGCTTGCCCTGTCGCCCATATTTGGTATTATCGCAAT
The DNA here is from genome assembly GCA_014238825.1 of Leptospirales bacterium. GTDB lineage: Bacteria > Spirochaetota > Leptospiria > Leptospirales > Leptonemataceae > JABAAI01. Next base: position 7,525 of record JABAAI010000004.1, on the reverse strand, counting down.
GTGCCGAGTCGCATGGGTCTGCTCCTTAATCTGGCTGTTAATCAGCTTAAGAGTGTTTTAGTTTTTGAAAAATTTATTGTTATTGAACCAGCTGATTCTGGACACGAAGTAGGCGAGCTTATCGATGAAGATCAATACTATGAATGTTTGGATGAATACGGTGATAAGTTCGTAGCGATGATTGGTGGGGAGGCCATCAAAGAACTTCTTGATAGAATAGATCTTGATGCCGAAATTCGCAAAATCCGTGCTAAAATCCAAGAGGGACTTAAAGTCTCTGATAGGCGCATTCTAAAACGTTTGGAGGTCTTGGAAGCGGTAAAAGATTCTAACAATCAGGCATCTTGGATGATGCTTGATGTGATACCTGTAATTCCACCAGAGTTGCGTCCAATGGTGCAGCTTGATGGAGGGCGTTTTGCGACTTCTGATTTGAACGATCTTTATCGCCGTGTGATTAACTGTAACAACCGATTAAAAAGGCTCCTGGCCTTAAAGGCACCAGAAATTATCATTCGTAATGAGAAGCGTATGTTACAGGAGTCAGTGGATGCTCTTTTTGATAATAGTCGTCGGAAGCGTTCTGTAAAGAGCAAGGGTAATAGACCTCTTAAGTCACTTTCAGATATGCTCAAGGGTAAGACCGGTCGTTTTAGACAGAATCTTTTGGGGAAACGCGTCGATTACTCTGGTCGTTCTGTGATTGTAGTAGGTCCAGAGCTAAGGTTGCATGAGATGGGTCTGCCAAAGAAAATGGCCCTAGAATTATTTAAGCCATATCTTATGAAACGCCTAGTAGATTTAGATTTTGCTCCTAACATTAAGGCTGCAAAAAAAAGAGTTGAAAACGAAGAGAGAGAAGTTTTTGAGGCTCTTGGTGAAATTGTCAAAGAACATCCCGTTTTGCTAAACCGTGCACCAACTTTGCATCGTCTAGGAATCCAAGCATTCCTGCCGGTTCTAGTTGAAGGGAAGGCCATCCGCTTACACCCTCTTTCCTGTCATGCCTTCAATGCGGATTTTGATGGGGACCAGATGGCTATTCATTTACCTCTTTCTCCTAAGGCACAGCTGGAAGCTTGGATGCTAATGCTCTCGTCTCACAACGTTCTGAATCCAGCTAATGGTATGCCAGTTGTAGGACCTTCGCAAGATATGGTATTAGGCCTTTATTTGATCAGCTCTCAGTTGGATGGTGACGTGGGTGAGGGTAAGATATTCCGTGATATAGATGAAATCATGTATGCTTTGAATATAAAATGTGTTGGCTTAAGAGCAAAAGTATCTGTAATGCGAAATGCTAAGCTTATTCAAACGACTCCCGGTCGTCTCTTATTCAATGATATTTTGCCTGAGGGTTATCCTTATGTTAACTATCCTGTTACGGAAAAGGAAATGACTCGGATAATTGCAGACGTTCATCGTGTTTATGGCTCGACTGAACTTGTGCAAATGCTTGATAAAATGAAATCCTTAGGTTTTCGTTATGCTACTCAATTTGGTCCTTCTATTTCTGTCGCTGATATTCGTGTTTCTAAGGATAAGAAAAGTTTGATTGCTGTTGCTAATAAGTCGGTATTAGAAGTGCAGAAGGCTCATAAAAATGGCGTTATCACAAACGAAGAGCGATATAAAAAAGTCATAGAAATTTGGACTAAAACTAACGAAAGTATCACAGAATCTATGTTTACTGAATTGGAAAAGGACCAGAATGGCTTTAACCCTATTTATGTAATGGCTATGTCTGGAGCACGAGGTTCTAAACAGCAAATTAGGCAGTTGGCTGGGATGCGTGGTTTGATGGCTCGACCATCTGGTGAGATTATTGAACTTGCTATTCGTTCAAATTTTCGTGAAGGCTTAGACGTTTTGGAATTTTTTATCTCAACGCATGGTGCTCGTAAGGGTCTGGCAGATACAGCTTTAAAGACAGCCGATGCTGGTTATCTAACACGACGCCTAGTCGACATTGCGCAGAATATAAATATTACTCAAAAAGATTGCGAGACTACAGAAGGGCTAAGACTGGCACCAGTTTATGAGGGTGAGAAGTTGGTCTTAAGCTTAGGGGATAGAGTCTTTGGTCGAGTAACATCACAAAATGTAAATGACCCAGTTAGTGGTGATGTCCTTATTCCTGCTGATACACTTGTCAATAGAGAACAAGCAGATAGAATAAATTCTCTTGGAATTGATTTTATGCATATTCGTTCACCTTTATCATGTGCATCACGCCACGGTATATGTGCTAAATGTTATGGAATGGATATGGCTCGCCTCAAAAAAGTTGAGTTAGGCGAGGCTGTAGGAATTATTGCTGCCCAATCAATTGGGCAACCAGGTACACAGCTGACTATGCGTACCTTTCATGTTGGTGGTGTCGCTACTAATGTGCAAGTAAGAGAAAGCGTTCATAGATTGCCTTATGATGTTCTTATAGTGGGGATTGATGGCCTGCGTGTTAAGAATTCTGATAATAAAGATGTCTTTGCTACCCGTGGTAATATTCATACCCGTCGCATCCAGCAAACTTTAGATTACGATAAACTGCATAATGTGCAAGTAGAGAAGGGACAGAGTGTAGTTGCTGGTGAGATTATTGCTAGTGGCTACGGTTCTGAGGAGCGTCCAATTACAGCAGAAGGTAACGGACTAATAGATATACAAGCTAATAATTTTATGGTAGTTTTAGAACTATCCTCCATCCCGGTGAAGACGGGCTCGCTTCTTTTAACTAGTGAAGCAGAGATTGTGAAGAAAAATGATGTGCTTGCTTCGTTTGATCCTTATAACGATACCTTAATTGCAAGGGAAGGAGGTCTTGTTCGCTTTGAAGATATTATCGAAGGTAAAAGCCTTAGAAAAGATGATGAAGGCAATTCTCGGATAGTTAGCTATAAGCGAGAGCGTCTAAATCCACAAATACACGTTGGTGAAAATAATTATAGGATACCCATGGGCGGTATCTTAGTGGTTCAAGATGGGCAAGATATTACTGCAGGAACTATTCTCGTAAAAATAAGTACTGCGACAGAGAAGACACGCGATATTACGGGGGGCTTGCCACGAGTAGAGGAGCTGTTTGAGGCGCGTCGTCCTAAAGATGCTTCAACTATGGCCCAAATTACTGGTCGCATTCAGGATCATAACGAAGTAGTTAAGGACAAGAAAATAATCTATATAATCCCTGATACTGATGAGGCAAATTTGAAAGTTGCTATACCTTTGGATAGACGGATGCGCGTTCATGATGGAGATGTTGTGCAAGCAGGTGATCAGCTTGATGAAGGCTCTTTGGATGCCCATGATATATTACAAATTCAAGGCTTAGAAGAGTTGCAAGATTTTCTTATTTCAGAAATCCAAGAGGTCTACAGGTTACAGGGAGTGCATATTAATGAAAAGCACATTGAGACGATTGTACGTCAAATGCTTTGTAAAGTTGAAATCATTGATGCTGGCGACACTAAATTTGTAGCTCAACAACAGTTAGACCGCTTTTTATTCGAAGATGAGAATGAGCGAGTTGTAAAAGAAGGCGGGGTTAAGGCTAGCTCTAGGCGTATTCTATTGGGAATTACTCGCGCTTCTCTTAATACAGAGTCTTTTATTTCTGCTGCATCTTTTCAAGAAACAACCAAGGTGCTTACTGATGCTGCCATAAGAGGTAAACGAGATTACCTCTTGGGTTTAAAGGAGAATGTGATTATTGGTCATTTGATTCCAGCAGGGACTGGTCTGCGGGACTATCAAGATATTGAAGTCTATAAAGATAAATATGGTGATATACAACGCGATGAAAAACAGCGAGCAGATGAAGTAGCTCAACAACTCTTTAGTTCCATGCATAGTGCTTCTGTGCCATACTCTAATTCACGAGAGAGCGATGATTCTTCTGTGAAGGCGACTAGCTGATTTTAATGTCACTGCTAGATGCTTGTCCTATCGTTCGCTTGATCGCGTGATATAACGAAGTTTTAGCAATCTTTTAATTTAAGATTTAATTTGATAAGCCTCTTTCTTTCATTTACTAAAATATTAGCGCTATTTTTAATCCGTAACTGAGTGAGTTCTTTAACGGCTTTGAAATCACATTTTTCTTGAAAGAATTCATAAGCTTGATAGCGATTTCCTAAGTTGCTTTCGTGCATTTTTAAAAAATAATATAAATATAATCGATGTTTTTTATCTAAGTTTAGATAGACATGATTGGGAAAACATTTATGAATTAATATATCTGGAAGTCCATTTTTTTTACAGGCAGTACTGAGCTTTGTAATATACTTATAGTATTTCTGCAAGGAGTAGTATTTTAAAATATTATTTCTCTTTAGTTTTTTTGTAGCCTTGCCTTTAGCTTGTTTCCTGGGTTTTAGTTTGGTACTAATATCTTTTTTTGTATTTTGAGATGAGCTATTTTGTTTTGAATACTGTGATTTTGTTTGTGATTTTACTTTTGGGGTAATTAAATTTAATTTTAGTATTTCTCTTGATTTTGTTACATTATTATTTGTAATATTTTCTTTCTTCTGTTTTTGTCTTATACTTTGTTCTATACTTTGTTTTATACTTTGTCCTCTCTCTTGTTTTAGATATTGTTCTGTATATTGTTCTAGATAGTTATATATTTTGAAAAATAATATAGTATAAACAAAAATGCTAGAGAGTATAAGACCGGCAAAGCTAAGTTTCTTATAGAGAGTGTTTTTCATTCTCTGCCTACTCTCACTAGTTCTTAGTTTTAAGTAAAATTACTTACAAGATGCCTTTAGTCGAAGGGATTTTGTTACCACGTCTTTCATCTCTATAAACAGCTTGGCGTATGGCATGACCTAGGCCTTTAAATATAGCTTCATGGATATGGTGACGATTATCTCCATAGTGAACTTTTAGGTGTAAATTCATGGCAGCATGCATCGCAAATTTTTGTAAGAACTCGAGACTTAATTCAGCATCATAGATACCAAATTTACCGATTGAGAGATCTTCTACACCCTTAGAGATAAAAGCGAAGCGATTGCTAAAATCAATGGCGATACTTACTAAAACTTCATCCATCGGTAAAGTAAAAAAGCCATAGCGATTAATTCCTAGCTTATCGCCTAAGGCATGCTTTACTAATGTTCCAAATACGATGGCGGTATCTTCTACGGAGTGATGGCAATCTATCCCAATATCACCACGTAGCTTTAATGTCATATCTATCATCCCTTGCTTACAAATATGGCTAAGCATGTGTTCGAAAAAAGGGATAGGAGTATCAAATTCATATTCTCCACTGCCATCTAAGTTGATGGACATTGTTATTTCTGTCTCCTTAGTATTACGAGTTATTTCTGCTTTTCGCTCTATTGAGTTCTTTTTCATTTGACAAAATTCCTTAAGCTTATAGATTATACTTCGGCTATTTGACTTATAAGCTAAATGTTTGTTGTAAAATATCCGATAAAATATCTATGAGTATAGAGTGTGGTTCACAAAATGCTTCTCGCATAGCAGGAGTATATGCTTATCCTAGCTATGAGTATAGCAACCAGCCTGTTTCTGCTACAGACAAGGTTTCGGGATCACGAGTAGCTCGAAATTCTTATTCGTCTGCTATAGAGCAATCAAGCAATATAGGAGGCGAGCTTAACACGCGTCTAGACAAAAGTAAAGCTATCGAAAAAATTATAGATCTAGCAAAGCTAGAAAAGATAGAAAAAAAACAAGCTAAGTCCTATAATAGCTACGAAAATAGCTACGGAGATCGTGCTTTCCAAAGTAATGGCTCTAGCGCCTCTAATATCGGACAGATATTAGACTTGACGGCTTAAACTATATTGTTATTCCTGTTAGGACTTGATAGGGTCTTGATGGTTGTCTAAATGTTTTCTCGTATAAGGGCTAAAGAAATTAAAGTCTTCGGTATAGACTTCTATTTGGTTTTTATTTTTATTCTTTGTTGTTTTGGATCACAGCAATGTTCGTCTGATGATGAGGCTGATTTTTCGGATGATATAAGTAAATTTTTACCCTGTGATAACACAAATAGTATTTATGGCAGTGGTGGAGAGGGTGGCGATGGAGAACATTTTTTCAATAAGAACTTTATTGATGAAGATGGTAGTCTAAATCATAAGAAGTGGTGGTTTCATTCTTTTAAAAGCGAGAGTTCTCCCTGTGACCCTCTAAATACTAAAAATAAAAGTTTAGCAAAATAACTGTGATACAATAAATGCCTTCGCCTAAAAAATCAAAGAAGGATACTGGACCACCAGTCTTGGATAATCGAAAGGCTCGTTTTCGTTTTCACATCACAGAAAAAATAGAATCAGGTATTGTTCTTTTAGGTAGCGAGGTTAAGAGTTTGCGTGAAGGCAAGGGCAACATAAGTGAGGCTTATGTTGTAGCTAAAAATAGAGAACTATATCTTATAAATTCACATATTCAACTCTATAAGAATGCTGGTCATTTTAATCATGAAGAAACTCGAAGCCGTAAGCTTTTATTAAAGAAATCAGAAATAGTGCGGTTGAAAATCAAAATTGAAGCAAAGCGTTTTAGCCTTGTTCCTCTTAGACTTTATTTTAATGCTAAGGGGCGAGTAAAGCTTATGCTAGGCTTAGCTTATGGTAAGAAATTATTTGATAAGCGACAAATAGAAAGAAAAGCTGAAGTTAATCGTGAAATAGAGCGTAATTTGCGTGAAGTTCAAAAAAAATATCCTAGTCAATAATTAGATTATGGATTGTCCACTATGCAAGGTACCGGTACAGAAATTATACCATATTAAAAGATTCAAGCCTACTTTTCATATTTTTCGTTGCAGTCAATGTGGTTTGCAAATGCAGGATAGTAAAAATAACAATATAGAAAATATCAAAAATATTGAAAAGCTTTATACTAAGGATTATTACTCAGGAGATGCGAGCTATCATTATCAGGATGAGCGGAACTCTAAGAGCGATCAAAATTTTGTTTGGCAGGCACGTCTAAAAAAGATTGCTCGATTTATTCCAGCGCCTGCTGATTTCCTAGATGTAGGCTGTGCTTTTGGTGGCTTTGTTGAGGCAGCAAATAAATTTGATTATAGGGGAGTTGGTCTTGATATTTCGCCTTATGCTGTGGCTTCTGCTAAGGCTCAGGGCTTAAATGTAACTAAAGGATATTTGAAAGCAGGCGTCTTTCCTAAAGCTAGTTTTGATATTGTAACTTTGGTAGAAGTTTTAGAGCATTTACCTAATCCACGCTATGTCGTGCAATGTCTTTCAGATATTGTACGGCCAGGTGGACTAGTTTTGATTCAGACTGCTAATTTTCTAGGTTGGCAGGCTCGTTTAGCAAAGGGAAATTATCATTATTATTTACCAGGTCATCTTTTTTATTATTCTACAAATAATCTACGTACTCTTTTTGAACAATACGGTTTTGGTAAATTTATTTTTTTTAATGGTACAGACTTTGGCCTTTTCCCAAAGCTTTGTAAATCTCGTGGACAATTTAACTCCACTTGGGATTATTTGCAATATTTCCGAATTGCATG
>JABAAI010000049.1 GCA_014238825.1 Leptospirales bacterium | reverse complement strand
CATCCCTATTCTATTATTTTCATATCCAATTTTTTAAAACAAAAAGATTCAAAATAAGACTGGGATCTCTTAACATTAATACAGATGCAGTCCTAGTCGCAAAAAAGTATTTATTAATTAGCATAGCCATCGGTCTCGCGTCTATTGTATCACTATCAATAACAAAATTCTTCAAAGTTAATATAATCTGGCTAGCTTTGCAAAGCCCGCTCTTTATTTATTTTATTTATAATGCTATTAAGAAAACAAGAACTTCATTATATCAGACTAGCTTTTTTCTCTTTGGAGTTTCTTTGCTAATTATTACATTATTGTATAATTTAGTAAAAATAGGTGAAGCAACTTTTTGGGATCCCAAAGGTGGTGCAGGTATTTTCTTATTAGAGTTGAGTGTTTCTCTAGATCTCTTGTATGTTTTTATGCAACGAAAAATTGAACTAGAAAAGAGAAATAAATATATTGAATCTGTTAATGATATGCAACATCGTATCTTTGACTATATAGGATTTTTATTTGTAACACCCGCGAGAAAAATAATTACTAAAATCACCGAATTCAAAAAAGAAAAAAATAAAGCGACTAAGTCACAAAATGCCCTTGAGCTTAGTAAAAATATAAAAGATATCCGCGTCAACTTAGACACCCTCATAGAACTTTCACGTCTTGAAGTTATGTCAAACCCTGATAATATAGATAAAATTAATGTTTATAATATTATCAACTCAGACCTAACAGAAATATCAGCTAGAGCTAAGCTTAGTATTTCTACTCGCATAGATCCTGATACTATAATTGAAAATAGTCCTGATTTAATGATTTCATCAATAATAAATTTAATTAGCTTCTTAAACGAACAATACTTTGATAACATAGATTTAATACTTAGCTCAATACCAAGAAAAAATGAAATCATGTTTAGATTTACAGCATTCAATAGAGATAAAGTAAAGCTCCAAGAAATATATAATATGTGTCGCTATGGTCAAGATTTTAATGATCTACGCTGGCTTAAATGGTCGGTTATTATTGAAAGCATCAGAGTTATGCAAGGTAAATCTACTCTGAATAAAATTAACGGTCGCTTTTTTCGAATTAGTGTTAGCCTACCATATAAAATGAATCAGGACAATGACGAGAGGAAAAATGAAAAAGATGAAGAAAACGAAAAGCCGATTTCTCTAGTCTATACAAATTTAAAACAAGTAAAGACACCGCCTGCTGAAGCGTATAATACAAAAGACATTGGAAAAAAAAACCTCGCAGACAAAAACTTAGCAAACAACTGGTATTCAAATAACTCAAGTCCCAAACTAAAATCTAGAGCAGAAGTAAATCCAACTCTATCACTAAAATCTTATGCCAACATGAGTCTTAGCGAAATTATTAAGATGCTAAAAAATAAATGGAATACAAAAAACAAACATTAATTATCTTTGCTAAGCACTAAAAGTAGAGTAAATAAACTTTCTCATATACAAATCTAGCATCAGTATTATATCCAAATATCTCAAATTTTATTTTAAGATCACTCTATGTACCCCCTAGAGCTTTTAGAACTTCCTCTGCTGCATCAACAACGGGAGTTGCTGGGCCAAAAATACTCTTAACACCCGTCTTATAAAGAAAATCATAATCTCCCTTGGGAATCACCCCTCCAATAACAACAAGCATATCACTCCGCTCTAGTTCTTTCAGGCAATCAATTAGCTGTGGTATTAGTGTTTTATGACCGGCAGCCAGACTAGAAATACCCAGAACATGAACATCGTTTTCTATTGCCTGAAGCGCAATTTCACGTGGTGTTTGAAAAAGGCTAGCTAAATCAACATCGAAGCCCATATCCGCAAAGCCAGTAGCAATAACTCGTGCGCCCCTATCGTGTCCATCCTGCCCCATCTTAGCGACTAGAATCCGCGGACGGCGGCCATTCTTGTCATAAAAATTTTGGCTTAATTTCAAAACGTTTTTAAAGCTAGTATTTTTTTCCATAACCGAAGCATAGACTCCTGAAGGGCCTATATTTGAAGATTTATAGCGACCAAAAACTTTCTCCATAGCATAAGATATTTCTCCTAATGTCGCCCTTTTTTTAGCGGCATCAACCGCAAGTTCTAGAAGATTTCCACTCCCCTTTTTTTCGGCACAGTGTGTAATAGCAAGCAAAGCGTCTGTTACTGCTTTAGAATTACGCTCCTTTTTCAGCTTTTTAAGCCTTTCTTCCTGAGCTAGACGAACAGAGCTATTATCAATCTCTCGCAATTCCATCCCCTTCATCATGGCTTCATCTCCGGCCTCATCTCTAAAACAATTTATACCTATAATTCTATCTTCCTTAGCATCTATTCGACCTTGCTTACGGGTAGCCGCTTCTTCTATTCGCATTTTTGGTAAGCCACTATTGATTGCCTTTGTCATCCCACCGGCCTCTTCTACTTCTAAAATCAGTTGCCAAGCCCGTTGAGCAAGTGAATGCGTTAGGTACTCCACGTAATAAGAACCACCCCACGGATCAATAGCACGACAACTATCGCTCTCTTTTTGAAGGTACAATTGAGTATTACGAGCTATGCGAGCACTAAAATCACTGGGTAATGCAATCGCTTCGTCTAGGGCATTCGTGTGCAAGGATTGGGTATGACCAAAAATAGCACTATGAGCCTCCGTACAAGTTCTGACGATATTATTAAATGGACTCTGCTCTGTAAGACTCCAACCAGATGTCTGGCAGTGGGCGCGTAGAATAAGTGATTTATCTTGTTTGGCCCCAAAACTCTTTACAATTTTAGCCCATAAAATACGAGCGGCTCGCATCTTAGCAATTTCCATAAAAAAATTCATTCCAATGCCCCAGAAAAAAGAAATCCGTCCAGCAAACTGATCAATCTCAAGCCCAGCTTCTAGGCCAGTTCGTAAATACTCCATACCGTCGGCTAGAGTATATGCTAATTCCAAATCACTGCTTGCCCCTGCTTCTTGGATATGATATCCTGAAACACTGATCGAATTAAAACGTGGCATGTGCTTGGCTGTATAGGCAAAGATATCCCCTACGATACGCATAGAAGGGCTTGGCGGATAGATGTAAGTATTACGAACCATAAACTCTTTCAAAATATCATTTTGAATTGTACCACTCAGTTTTTCTAGAGACACATTTTGCTCCATAGCAGCTACAATATAGAAGGCCATAATAGGTATAACAGCTCCGTTCATAGTCATGGAAACAGAAACCTCACCTAAAGGGATGCGATGAAACAAAAGCTCCATATCAAGAATAGAATCAATAGCAACGCCTGCCTTACCAACATCACCCACGACTCTCTTGTGATCGGAATCATAACCACGGTGAGTTGGTAAATCAAAAGCCACTGACAAGCCCTTTTGACCTGACGCCAAGTTTCGTCTATAAAAAGCATTTGACTCCTCTGCAGTAGAATAACCTGCATATTGACGAATTGTCCAAGGTCTTGTTACATACATTGTAGAATATGGGCCACGTAAATAGGGTGCTAGTCCTGCTGCATAGTGGAGATGCTCCATCCCCTCCAAGTCTTTGGCACTATAGACTGATTTTACAGGGATATTTTCTGGAGTCTGCCAAGGCTCAGCTTGAGATTCACCCTCATTTGCAAAGCCTCCCCAATTAGCACTTTGGAGCTGAGGTTTTTGATAATCTATTTTACTAAAATCTCTGCGCACTCCAGAACCTAGTAGCGATAATTTGTATGTTTATAAGGACCATCGACAGAAACGCCAATGTAATCGGCTTGCTCTGGTCTTAACTTAGTTAGTTTTGAACCAGTTTTAGCAAGATGAAGATTCGCAACTTTTTCATCTAATAATTTTGGTAAGATATGAATTCCTAATTCATATCTATTTTGAAACATTTCTATTTGGGCTAGGACTTGATTTGTGAAGCTACTAGACATTACAAAGCTAGGATGTCCAGTAGCACAACCGAGATTCACCAAACGCCCCTCTGCTAAAAGAATAATGCTTCTATTAGTAGGAAAAGTATATTTATCAACTTGCGCTTTGATTACTGTATGCCTAATATCTGATGATTTTTTTAACCTAGAAACTTGAATCTCAGTATCAAAATGACCTATATTACAAACAATAGCTCCGTCCTTCATCTGCTCCATATGCTCTAGGGTAATAACATCGAGATTACCAGTTGCCGTTACAAAAATATCCGCCTTAGAGGCCCACTCGTCCATTAAACCGACCTCATATCCCTCCATGCTTGCTTGCAAGGCACAAATAGGATCAACCTCAGTTACTACTACTTTTGCTCCAGCACCTTTTAAAGAAGCTGCCGATCCTTTACCAACATCACCATAACCACAGACTACAGCGACTTTACCCGCCATCATGATATCAGTGGCGCGCTTAATTCCATCAGCCAAGGACTCGCGACAACCATAAAGATTATCAAACTTAGATTTTGTTACCGAATTATTCACGTTCATTGCAGGGATTGCCAATTCACCACTTTCTAGCATTCGCCTAAGCTGGGCAACACCAGTGGTTGTTTCTTCCGTGATACCTCTAATATTTGGCAATAAGTCACGATGATGCTTATGCACCCACGCAGTTAAATCACCACCGTCATCCAAAATCATATTAGGACCATCGTCAAATTTGAGCGTCTCTTCCTGAGACCACCAATATTCCTCTTCTGTCATCCCTTTCCAAGCAAAAATTGGGACACCTTCTTTGGCTAAGGCTGCAGCAGCATGATCCTGCGTACTAAAAATATTACAGGATGCCCAGCGAATCTCAGCACCCAACTCCATCAAAACTTCAATTAAAACTGCCGTCTGAATTGTCATGTGCAAAGAGCCCGCGATACGAGCCCCTTTAAGTGGCTTCTTGCTTCCGTATTCCTTAGATAGGGCCATAAGACCCGGCATTTCCTGCTCTGCTAATATAATTTCTTCACGCCCCCAACTAGCCAAAGATAAATCCTTAACTTTATATGCTTGTTCTTTTTCTAATAATTTCATGTCTTTCAGAACCTAGAGGATGTACAATTAAGGATAAAAAATATATAGCCTCTTTTGTCAAGTAATTTCAAAATATTCAGCTATAAATACAGATAACTTCCATACAAAAGACTAAAGGACATACAGAATACACAAGAGAGATGAAGCTTATGTTTTTTTTAAGTGAACTAGGACCTCACCCACACTAACCACATCACCTTTTTTTTTGACAATTTCTGCAATAATGCCATTATGGGGTGCTTCTAGTGGAAAAGCCGCTTTATCTGTCACTAGTTCACACAGCTCTTGGCCCTCATTTACAGTATCTCCTTCTGAGACGTACCAAGCAACCAACTCTATATTTTTAGCATCACCTATATCAGGAACGTGTAAGGGAAGTAAAAACGACATTAGACTAATTGTATAAAAATTTGACTATAATTGATTGTCAAGATACTTTCAGAATATACTGAGTGTAAAATAAATATAGAGAACTTAACTTATTTATCAAAGAAATTACGATGCTAAATTTTACAGCAAATATAGGACTGCAAAAAAATGCAAAATACTACCAATAATAACAAACATATGCCAAATCAGATGGTTGTAAGCTAATTTTTCCCAAGAATAGAAAATAAAACCGACGGTATAGAACAAACCACCCAGAATAAGAAAAAACAAGCTAAGCGAGGAGATAACAGCATATAATTCATGCATTATCATTAGGCATAACCAACCCATTATAAGATAGAGGGAATAACAGACAACTCTAAACTTTCGATGAGAAATGCAAGTAAGTGCAATACCAAGAATGGCAAGGCCCCAGATAACACCAAAAATACTCCATCCCCACCCTCCTCTTAAAACCAAAGTAAAAGGAGTATAACTACCACCTATTAGCAAATAAATGACTGACCTATCAATTATTTGAAGTACGCTTTTTAATCTTTTATTATGGGCTCCGTGATAGAGAGTAGAGACCAAGTACAACAAAACAAGACAGCCTCCAAATATAGAATAACTAACAACATGCCAAGCATTTCCATAGACTGAAGCAAATGCAGATAAAACAGCAAGTGCCACTATACTTAAGATAAAGCCAACTGCATGGCTTATACTGTGCAAAATTTCTTCAACTAAAAAAGAGTAAGGAACTGCTAAAAACTTTGCCTTCTTCTTTAGATCATTTTTAATACTGCTAACAAAACCCATTAGATGGTCTTTCTTTCTCCTAAATTAACAAGGATAGCTTTAAGACAAGAAAATATCATAAAAGACCACTTTCATTTACAATCTTCATAACTGAAAGCACAGCATCTACTGATTTTGATAATGCATCATTTTCTTCTGGACTAAGTTTAACTTCAATTATTTTTTCCACTCCACCAGCTCCTAATAGTGCAGGAACTCCGATAAAAATACCATCATGGCCATACTCTCCTGAACATAAAACAGCACAGGGAAAAATCCTCCTCTGATCCTTTAAAATCGCTTCAGCCATCGCAATAGCAGAAGCTGCAGGAGCATAGAAAGCAGAGCCATTTTTAAGAAGATTAACAATTTCACCACCTCCATCGCGTGTCCTTTGAACTATTGCATCAATTTTATCTTTACTAAGACCAGGATAATCCATAAGCGAAATTCCTGCTATTGTTGAGTAGCGTGGTAGTGGCACCATAGTATCACCATGTCCTCCCAAAACGAAGGCTGTTATATCTTCCACACTTACACCTGTTTCCATAGCAATGAAAGTCCTAAAACGAGCAGAATCCAAAACACCAGCCATCCCCAGAACTCTCTCTTTAGGAAAACCTGTCACTTTGTGCATCACATAGACCATCGCATCCAGAGGATTTGTAATTACAATAACAAAGGCTGATGGCGCATGCTCTCTAATACCTTCGGCCACTTGTTTAATAATTTTAGAATTTGTATTTACCAGATCATCGCGGCTCATCCCTGGTTTACGAGCAAGACCCGCAGTCACAATACAGATATCTGCACCCTCTATATCTTTGTAATCATTAGTTCCTTTATATTTAGTATTCCAACCTTCAATAGACGTACTTTGATAGAGATCCAAAGCCTTTCCCTGAGGCGTTCCCTCCATTACATCAAAGAGGACAATATCTCCAAGTTCTTTCTGCCCCGCAAGCAAAGCAAGAGTGCCACCTATCTGACCCGCACCAATTAAAGCAATTTTTTTAGTTTTCATATCTTGAACTCTATACTCATTAGGAAACTAGTTAAATTCACAAGTGCTTGCAGTCAAGATATTTTATATTTTTTGATACATTACTGCAATTTACAAACGAAAGATTTTCTTTCTGAA
>JABAAI010000048.1 GCA_014238825.1 Leptospirales bacterium | reverse complement strand
ATATTATAAGTAAAATTTTTGTTGAAGTTATTATTGCTAGCTCTTTTCATCCTGAAAGTCTTAAAATTCTTTCAGCAAAAAAGAACCTTAGACTTTTGAAATACGAGAAGCAAAATTTATCAATAATGAAAAATTCTATGCAGTGTCGTAATGCAGTGGGAGGTCTGCTCTACCAAGAAAACGATTCTATCGATTCTATTGAGTCTGTGACTAAAGGAAGCAATGCATGGCAAATTGTAAGTGAAAAAAAGCCTGACAAAGAAACGCTAGAGGGAATGTACTTTGCTTGGTGCTTAGCCAAAAATGTTAAATCCAACGCCATTGTTTTCTCTTCACTTCATGAAAGCCTTGGAATTGGTGCTGGTCAAATGAGCCGACTTGATTCTGTTGAAATTGCTATATCTAAAGCCCGTAAATCGAATAAAGATCTCCTAAATTCATTTGTTGCTTCAGATTCTTTTTTTCCTTTCCGCGATGGGGTCGATGCTATTGCTAAAGCAGGCGCCAAAGCGATAGTTCATCCCGGTGGATCTGTAAAAGATGAAGAAATTATTAGAGCAGCTAATGAGCATAATTTGGTGATGGCCACTACTGGGAAGCGTCATTTTTTACATTAGACAGGAATCGCTAGCACTAAAAATTACTAGAAGCAAGTATCATTAAACAAGTATCATCAATTCTATTCATAAGCAGATAAATTGTATACTGCATTTAAACTCTTTTCTCCCAAAAGTATTAAAAAAAGTCTATCAAGGCCTAGAGCAATCCCGCTAGCCTCAGGCAAGCCATTATTCTGTTCCAAAAGTTTTATAAAATCTTCATCTATTTGCATATTCACTGCTGGCGACTCTTGAGCAATCTTCTGACGGATAACATGCTCTCTTCTAAAACAACTAAGATATTCTTCTTTTTGGCTAAGCTCATAATACGCATTTGCTAATTCCAAACCCTTCCAGTAAATCTCAAAACGTCTGGCATAGCCATTTTCGACTCTACTGAAAGCTGCCAGCTCGGGGGGATAGTGATACACAAATTCAGGACCAGCTAAGCCAAGGTGAGGTTCAACCAAATTAATAAAAACGCTATGAAAAAGATCTGTAGTACTCACATCACGAATATGCTGACTTTGCTTTAATTTATCATCACCTACTCTTATCAAATCTTTTTCTAAACAAACTTGCTCTAAATCATCCCGGGCCCAAGTACAATTTGCATATTCTTTTAAAACACTCTGTACGCTCCTACGTTTAAGTGAGCCTTGGAAAAAAGCCTTACTGTAAGCTCTTTGACTCATAAAAAACAATAATTCCTCGCACTGATCCATAAGTACAAACTCATCCGCATTAATAAAATACCACTCTAACAACAAAAATTCCTCCATATGCAAGGGACCTATTTCTCCAGCACGAAAGCAATGGGCAATTTGATAAATATTTCTTTTAAGCTGAATTAATAGCGACTTTAGAGCAAACTCCGGACTCGTTATTAAATAAGCATCAGGATTATCCCTAGTCTTCGCATGCCAAGGGGGGGCATGCGGACTCTTTCTCACATTGGCTCTGTAAACTTGAAAGCTATCTATATGTGCTTCTATATTTACCTGCCTAGTAAGTAATGGCGTTTCTATCTCAAGGAAATTTAGTTTTTGAAAGAAAGTTCTCAGGTCTCTTAAAAATAATGAATATAGCTCACAAAACTCTGGTCTAATTAAAAACATAAAGATGAAAACTTAAGTTAATTCAAAGCTAAGTTAAGTAAAACAGTTTTTTTAGCCAAAATAGAAATCAAAAACTATTACTTTTAAGTAAAAACTCTTTACTATATTTATTAATTATATTTTTTACCTATAATGTTTATAGTTAAAATTCATATTACCCCCAAACCATCTATTTTAGATCCACAAGGACAAGCAGTGGAGTTGGCTCTGCACAGATTAGGTTATAAAGAAGTAAATAACTTGCGTGTTGGGCGTTATATTGAAATCACTCTAAAAGATATAACTAGAGAGGAAGCAAAGCTTAAAGTAGAAAATTATTGTGAAAAACTACTAGCAAATCCTGTAACAGAAAATTATAGTTATCAAATAGAAGATAATCAATAAGAACTGTATAAAAACTTCTATAGAAGCTGTATAGAGACTGTATAGAAACTTTAGTAAAAACTTAAATAGAAGTGTCTCTCTAAAATTTGATAGCAAGCCTATAGATAAAATATGAAAATAATATTATTAATAGCCTTAGGCTTCTCTTTATTAATAGCGAGTAGCTGTTTACGTATTAATATCGCACCTCTAGATATTGATACTACTACTATAAAGACAAGTGATACTGCGAATATGGCTAAACTTAGCGTTTCATTTCAGGGAAAGGACTTAGATGATGCAGGATGGGTGAAGGGTCTCAGCATTTCACGCCTCTTCTTTTCTAGTATTGAAAATGAAAGTGGCTCTTTAATCTCTCTCTTATCTCCGCCACTAAAAAGCTTAATCAATAAAAAAGGCTATCAATACTTTCCCCATAAACCCAAAGACAAAAGCTCCGCCTCTCTAGATAAGCATTACCTACTTAATATACACATCAAAAAGAAAATATTTCTTTGGTTACCTCCTGTTGAGTTTATTCAAACACCAACGCCACGTCGCCGTGGAGAATTACGTATAGACTTTTTAATTGAAACGCAATATATAAAAAAAACTAATGCTAAAGATATAATTCTCTGGTCAGAAAAATATCAAGAAAAAGATAGAGTCCCTGCTTTCCCCGGTAACGAAAAACAAGTAATTGAAATCATCGCCCACCGCGTACTAAGTAATTATCTTGAAACAATTGCTAGTAAATTTTAGCACGACAAACTCGCAGATACAAGCTCCGAGACTCGCACTAGCCCCTCTTGCAAAGCAAGACAAATTATTAGTTGACGGATATAATAGTTTGTAAACAGACTATTAGTCTATGCCCAAGCTAAAAGAAAATTTACTTTCCTACACTGAGATAAAAGATAAAGCCAAGATCCTATTCAAAAAAGCTAGCCTACCCAGCAATGAACAAGAAAGTTGGCGTAAAATTCGTCTAAGTACTAGAGCAAATTTCAGCCCTTTCTTTGAGGAAACTGAATCTAGAACGAATATACAATTACTAGATTATAGCTCCGAGCAAAATGATGCTCAAGACATTCGTTTTATCCCCTTACGCAAGGCTCTCCAAGAAGAAGAGCTAAGCGAGATTTTAGAAGAATTGTTTAAGAATCAACTTAACGAAAGCACAGATTTTTTTTCCTTAGAAAACCTAGCGAAGGCAGAACATGATTTCGTACTTATAATACCACAAAATCTTAAATGTTCTCTGAAGCTATTGCATAATATAGAAACTGGCAATTCTGTCATTCACCGCGTTATTGTATGTCTTATGGATTTTGCAGAACTGGATCTAGTTGAAGAATATATTGCTAATACAGATACAGACAATAATACGGATAATAACAAGAAAGCTCTAAAAAATCCAAAGCAAGCTATTTATTGGAACACTGTAACAAGGGCATACTTAGGCAATAACTCTAAACTCCGCTACCTTAGCTTGCGCAATTATGGTAAAAAGGATTATCATTTCCAACATTTTCTCAGTGAACAAAAACGTGATTCTGAAGTCTTTTATGGATTAGCTCACGGTGGAGCTTGCCTAGGAAAAGATTTTGTGGAAAGCCGTCTCTTGCAACAAAATACGAATTTCCGTGGAGTAGGCATTTATGCAGGGACAGAGCAAGAATTTAATGACTTAGAAATGCTGGCTAATCACCAAAACTCTCATTCCCATAGCTCTTTGTTATACAAGGCAATAGTTTCAGGACAAGCACACTCTGTTTTTGATGGAAAACTGAAAATTGCTCCCCACCTTAAGGATGTAGATTCACTACAAACAAATCATAACCTCGTGCTAAGCCCAAACGCTCATGCAGAATCAATACCACGTTTAGTTATTAGAGCAGAAGATGTCTCCTGCGAGCATAGCGCAACCGTAGCCAACTTAAATGAAGAAGCTTTGTTTTATTTGTTAGCACGTGGTATTAGTCACCAAAATGCACGACACCTCATCATAGAAGGCTTCTTAAATGATAGTATACAGGAATTCCCACTCGATACTACACAAAAGGAAAATTTACTACAAGAATTTAAAGAAAGGCTAATCAAAACTATTAAGTAAAACTCTTAACTAAAACACTCTCACTATAATTATAAATAATTCTCTAATTCAGCTAGAGACTTAATTATGAGTTGTGGATCTTTCCATTCACTTTCTCTGCCATGCCCGTAAGCACAGGCAATAAATCCTATCTTATTATGATATGCTGCATCACTATCACTCTTCCTATCTCCCACTAAAACACTTTCCTCTGCTGAAAGATTATATTTTTTTAACAAATACGCAACAAGCTCTATTTTATTAAGTATGCTTTTATTGTCTAATGTCTCAATTTTTTGAAAATACTGAATAACATTCCCCACTCTCAAGATTGCTTCCACATAAGGATAGCAACCATTGCTAGCACAAAAAAATTTATAGCCGCGGCTATGCAAAGCACAAAGGCTAGCAGAAATATTGTGATAATACTTACCTTCACCATAAGTTATTCTCCTTACCAAATCTCCATTTACTTGTGAAGCTAAGTTAGTCCGTTCATGCTCATTTAATTCTGGAACAAGATTTTGATAAATTTCTTTTAGTGGCTTACCAATCTGCTCTAGAATATCACTAATACTAGGAATTTTTACTTTAGTAGTGGTGCTAGTTTGAATATCCAAAAAAGCCTGTCGATAAGTATCCGCTATAATTTCTTCCGAAGAAAAAAGTGTGCCATCGATATCCCAAAAGATAGCTTTTACTTTATTAAAGTTGATTTTCATGCTTAATATTAAATTAATATTAAAATAAAATACTAGTGGGCATCATCCCAATTTTTACCACTAGCGCTCTCTACTAAAAGTGGAACTGAAAGCGACATGGCACCTTGCATAGCATCAGCAGCTATCTTTGTCAGTTGTTTTTCTTCTTCAAGTAGAACATCAAAAAGTAATTCATCATGGACTTGTAAAATCATTCTAGATTTTAATTTCATTTCTAAAATTTTATTATCTATTTCTATCATTGCAATTTTAATAATATCTGCACTTGTACCTTGAATAGGAGTATTAATAGCAATACGATGTGCTCCCTCCTTGCGAAAATGATTCTTATCCTTGATGCTGGGTATTTCTCTAATCCTACCAGTAAGCGTTTTAACATAGCCATTTTTTTCAGCAAAACTAATCATCTCATCCATATACTTGCGAATACCGGGATATTTTTCAAAAAACTTTTCTATATATTGAGAAGCCACCTGTCGGTCTACTCCAAGATTGCGAGCCAAACCAAATTCTGTGACTCCATAGATAATAGAAAAATTTAAGACCTTAGCGTCTGACCTCATATCTGCGGTAACTTCATCTTCTCCAACATTAAAAAGAGAGGCTGCTGTCCTACGATGAATATCCCCGTCTTTGTTCGTTAGCTCTTCTATGAGTAGTTTATCTTCAGCATAATGAGCCATAATTCGAAGTTCTACCTGAGAATAATCCATAGACAAAAGCACGTTAGCCTTACGAGGAATAAAACCTTTGCGGATGGCACGACCTGTATCTTCGCGAATAGGTATATTCTGCAAGTTTGGATTAACAGACGAGAGACGACCTGTCGCTGCGATATTCTGACTGAAGTTAGTATGAAGACGTAATGTTTTAGGATTAACAAGGCGTGGTAATGCGTCTACGTAAGTAGAATGAAGCTTAGTATATTTTCGATGCTCTAAGAGCTTCTCCACAATCGGATTCTGATCTCGTAAATTTTCTAAAACATTTTGATCTGTTGAAAATCCAGTCTTCGTTTTTTTGCCTGTGGGTAACCCCAAATTTTCAAAGAGTAATTTTTGTAGCTCTTTAGTCGAATTAATATTAAATGCATAACCCGCCAATTCATAGATGTCTTTTTCTAACTTAGCTAATATTTTAAGATGTGTTTTTGAAAGCTCTGCAAAATAATTTTTATCTAAGCCAACTCCTTCTGTTTCCATACGAATAAGGACTGGTATCAAAGGCATTTCAATATTATAAAAGACTTTTTCCAACTTGGCTTTGCTGAGTTTTTTTTCTAATATCTTATAAAGTCTAAAAGTAATATCTGCATCTTCACAAGCATACTCATACACAGCCTCTGGTGGAATCTCATCCATTGTTTTTTGCTTTGCACCCTTACCAACAATATCTTCGTATGAGATGCAATCATAGCCCAATAAATCATACGCCATTGCATCGAGACCGTGCCTTCTCGAATTTGGATCACAGAGATAAGAAGCAATCATCGTATCAAAATATGGATCTGCTAAATCTAAACCCCACTTAGCTAAAACTTTATAATCATACTTTATATTTTGACCTATTATTCGTAGTTTTTTATCTTCAAAAAATGACTGGAGATGCGGTCGGACTTCTTCCCAAGGCAAACTACTCTGTAAAAGAAGAGAAGGCGATGTTGTTATAGGAATATAGATCGCTTCAGTTTCTTTAACGCTTAATGAGACACCCACTAGAACAGCCTCCATGGCATTGATGCTGTTTGTCTCAGTATCCAAAGCGATAGTTTTAGATTTTTGGATAGACTTTGCTATTTTTTTTAGGGCTACTTGAAGCTCTACTAAACTAGTAATTAAAGTATAACTTTTCTTTTCACTTAAATTTGTCTTGATAGTCTTTGAATCGCTAGGCTTTATTTTTTTTAAAGATCTAGCAATTTGAGGAAAGGACTTTTTCGTAAAGTAATCTGCAAGTTTTTTGTCATGAAGTCCTGGAGTCCTTAGTTGCTCTTCTTTTAGATTAGTTATTGCTGCTAAATCTGTTTTAATTGTAGCTAGTTCTTTAGAAAGCAGAGCGTTTTTTTTATTTTCAATTAATTTTTTTTGTAAGCCTAGAGGTGTAATTCCGTCTATTTGTTCGTAAATAGATTCCAAGGAGACATACTCTTCTATTAGCTTTGAAGCCATCTTTGCTCCCACTCCTTTAACGCCTGGTATATTATCTGAAGCATCCCCCACTAAAGCCATATAATCTGTTACTTGACTTGGCTTGAGTCCCAAATATTCTTTAAGCCATTTCTGATCAATAAATATAAATTCACTTACCCCCTTTACACTTCGTAACATTAAAACATTCTTATTTAATAATTGATAACAATCCTTATCCCCACTAATCAAAAACACCTGTTTATCTTTACTAAAACGCTGAGCCAAAGCACCCATAATA
>JABAAI010000047.1 GCA_014238825.1 Leptospirales bacterium | reverse complement strand
TTAGTTCTTGGCTGTGATAAAAAGACCTCCCAACAGAAGAAAAAAGCAATGCATCCATCAAAACTTTATGATGCTAAATTTGCGCCTAGTAAATTTCCTGCGAAAAGGAATCGCTCCTTCGATAAAGTGCCCGGCCGTGATATTACTTCTGAAGTCCTTAGCACAAGTTATAATAACTACTATGAATTCACTCAGGTTAAAGAAGAAGTTTGGTCCCTTGCCGCAAATTTTGTGACAAATCCTTGGAAGATTAAAGTCTCAGGCCTAAGTCATAAGCCACGCGAATATGACTTAGAAGATCTGGTGCGCCGTTTCCCTTTGGAAGAGAGAGTCTATCGTTTTCGTTGTGTGGAGGCTTGGGCTATGGTCGTTCCTTGGGTAGGGATTCCTTTATCTCAAATAATTTCTTTTCTTAAGCCACTTTCAAAGGCACGCTATGTTCGTTTTGTCGGCTGGTATAGACCAGAGCAAGCAAAAGGACAGAAAGAAATTTCATCTTATACTTGGCCATATTATGAGGCCTTGCGTATGGATGAAGCGATGAATCCTCTAACAATGTTTACTGTAGGGATGTATGGTCATCCTCTCACTAAGCAAAACGGTGCTCCGGTACGCTTGATTGTGCCTTGGAAATATGGTTATAAAAGTATGAAAGGAATTACAGAGATAGAGTTTCTGGAAAAGAAGCCTGGTACATTTTGGAATGATGCTGTTCCTTCGGAATATGGCTTTTATTCCAATGTAAACCCCAGAGTTCCTCATCCACGTTGGAGCCAAGCTTCCGAACGAGTCCTAGGATTTGGTAGAGAGGAGAGAATCGCGACTCTCCCTTATAATGGCTATGGGAAATATGTGGCGAAACTTTACAATGGAAGAGAAGTTTAGGCTAGTCTAAGCGTAATTTAGCTTACATTATCTGTATGTTTGTTTGCTTTACTGGCGACGCACTAATGCTATAGTGAGGTCGTCTAACTTTGTGGTGTCCATACAAAATTTATTTACTTCGGAATCCAAAATACCGTAAATATCTTCTAAAGTACGGTTTTGATTTTTCGTAATTATTTTTGATATCCTTTCTTCTCCAAAAAACTCTCCTTTCTTATTTTGGGCCTCACTATAGCCATCAGAAAAAGCGACAACAATATCTCCGCTGAAGAGTTCTAAGTTCTTGACTTGGGTTTCTTGCTTGTCATCAAAACCTAGTATGGCGGAGGTGCGAGTAAAATTTCTGGATTTAGTATTTTGCTTAGAAACGAGTATGGGAGGAGGGTGGCCGGCGAGGATGTATTCTACTTCTGTCTTATTTGAATAGATTCGCATTATAAAAACAGTAATAAATCTTCCCAGTGGCAAGGTAGAGCATAAAAATGCATTTAGTTTGACAGCAGTTTCTTTTAGGCTGGGATTATTTTCAGAAATTAGAGGATAGCAAGTATGTAGACTAGAGACTAAGAGAGCAGCTGAAATTCCCTTACCAGAAACATCGGCAACAATAATATCAAGGCATTCCTTGCTTTTCCAGAAGTAGTTGTAGTAATCACCACCAACTTCTTTAGCTGTAGAAGAGGTGCCAAATATCTCAAATCCTTGTATACTAGGAATAGATTTTGGAGAGAAATTTTCTTGAATTTGAGAACAGAGAAGCATTTCATATTCTATTTTTTTTTGTGCTAGTTCCAATGTATGGGCGCGTGCATTTTCAATAGCTAAGGCGACTTGACTTGCAAATCCATCTAGTAGTATCGCATCATCTTCAGTAAAAGATGCTCCCTTAGCTTTTTTCATAATTTGAGTGGTACCTATAACTTTCTTATTTGCGATTAAAGGAGAGCATAGATAAGAGCCAGTAGTCTGTCCCATTTTATGATCTATCTTAGAGTAAAAGTGAGGATTTTGTTTAGCATCATCTAGTCGGAGTGATTTTCCTGTTTTCGCTACATGGCCGGCAATACCACTACCCAAAGGGATTTTTAGCTCTTTTAATTTGGCAAAGTTTTTATCTGTTGATTCGATAAAATATAATTGATCGCCATTCTTATTGAGCAAGGCAATAGAGCCTATTTCGGCATTCATCAACCTTGTTGCAGTTTGAAGTGAATTAGTAAGTACTGTTTTAAGATCTAAAGAAGAGTTGATTTGGGCAAATGAATCAACGAGGTCCTTTAGGCAAGAAATCTCTCTTTTAAGCGAGCTATAATTTCTATTAAAAAAGGACATTCAGCTATATAGAAACGGCAAGTAAATAGTCATTATTTAGTTCTTTTGCTAAACTAATTGCTTAAACAACAAGGCAATCTTTTGCATTAGGACGAATTCTAGCGAAAATACCATTTTCTAAAACTCCACTTATCTTATTGAGTTCTAGCTCAAGTTTTAAGGGATTATCAATCTCAAAATAGGCATCGATAATCCAATTACCATTATCGGTTATGCGTGGGCCAGATTTATTAGCAGAGACTCGGAGCTTATACTTTTTAGCCCCTAATCTTTCTAAGTTTTTAGAAACGATGGATTTCGCACAAGGTACAATTTCGATAGGGACAGGGAAAGCCTTGCCTAGAGTTTTTACTTGCTTAGAGGAATCTGCAATGACAATAAAGCGCTTTGTCATTGAATGCATAATTTTTTCTTGGGTATGGGCGCCACCGCCTCCTTTGATTAAGTTTAGCTCAGGATCAATTTCATCAGCTCCGTCAATACTAATATCTAATTGTGAAAAATACTCTAAAGATAAACAATCTAGACCAAGTTTTGTTGCTAGGTGGCTTGTTTCATAGGAGCTAGCAACGAATCGTAAATTCAAGCCTTCGGCTTTAACTCGTTTACTTAGCTCAATTATAGCAAAGTTAGCAGTAGAACCAGTACCCAATCCTATATTTTGTCCATCTTGGACCAGACGGACGGCTCTCAATGCGGCTTCTTTTTTAGCCTCGCTTATAGACTTCATTTTATAGAATGATTTTAAATTTGTCTTGACAAAATGGAAAGTATTTTTTTATCATTGAGTATATTTTTATTAAATTATTTCAAATTAAGCACTAATGACAGGAGAAGAAAATATTTCAATGAAGGCAAGCAATGGTATCGCTCAACGTTATCGGCCTCGCAGTTTTAGAGAAGTTGTCGCTCAGCACCCTGCAGTTCAGGCTATCCAAAACGCTCTCAACGCAAAGAACGCTAGTCAGGCCTATCTCTTTTTTGGTCCCCGCGGAGTAGGTAAGACTACCTTTGCTCGTCTCATCGCTCGCCGAGTTAATTGTCAAGATATACAAGAAGGGGAACCTTGTGGTCAATGCTATTCATGTAGGGAAGTAGAAAATGGCACCAGCATGGATGTAATAGAGATTGATGCTGCCTCTCATCGTGGTATTGACCATATTCGAGAATTGCGTGAAAATGTAAAATTCCGCCCGATGAAGATGAAAAAGAAGGTCTACATCATAGATGAGGTTCATATGCTTACGATGGAATCTTTCAATGCTTTGCTTAAAACTCTCGAAGAGCCACCAGAGTATGTTTTCTTTGTTCTGGCAACGACTGAATATCACAAGGTACCTCAGACGATAGTCTCGCGTTGTCAAGTTTTCCATCTCAATAAGATCCCCTTAGCTATATTACAAGAGCATTTGCGTGAGTTGTGCAAGAAGGAAAAAATAAATGCAGAAGATGAAGCCCTTTTTTGGATAGCCCGTGCTGGAGATGGCTCTCTACGTGATAGTATTTCCTTTCTAGAGCAGAGCATACATTATTGTGGTCAAAAATTAGAGATAGAAAAAATAAAGGAACTGATAGGTTCAATTCCCCTTGATATATTTGAAAAGATTACTTCTTGTTTGTTAGACAAGACTGCATCTCCCAAGGAGCTCCTATTATTACTGCGCGAATATTCTGCATCGGGTGTGGACTTTCAACGCTTTGTGTGGGAGTATTTAGATTTTGTACGTATCTTGCTTTATATTAAAAAAGATATTGGTGATAGTGAGTTTTTAGAATTACCGGGTCCTCAGATACACAAGTTAAAGCAAGCATTTGAAACTCAGAGTGAACTGGAATTGCAGCTTGTGTTTCAAGAGCTTTTGGCTTTGCTTAAAAAATCTCAAAATTTAGGCTTGCGCAATGCTTATGAGATGCGCCTCTTACTTGAAATGGAATTTGTTTTTATACAAGAAAAAATCAAACGGCCTTCTATTGCCGGAGTTTTACAAAAGCTAAATCAATTTAGTGCTTCATTAGCGCCGGATACTCCTTATTCATTTGGACATAAACTACAAAAGGAGTTTTTAGGTACCGTTCTTAGCAAGGAGGAGGCTAGCTCTTATTCTAAATAGTTATTATGAATTTTAATGAGATATTAAAAAACTTTGGTAATGTAAAGGAGCGGGTAGAGGATTCTAAGCGTCGTCTCAAAAATTTGAAGATAACAGGTGAGGGAGGTGGTGGCTTAGTGCGGGTAACTCTTCGAGGAGATAATGAATTGCTAAACATAGAAATAGATGATGTCCTCTTTAAAGAAGCGGAAAAGGGAACACTTGAAGAATTAATTATCTCTGCTTTTAGCGATGCCAGAAAAAAAATGCGTGAATCTTCCTTACACGAAATGAAAAATATCGCAGGAGATAGTCTCCCATTGGAAGGTCTTGAACGTCTCTTTGGCTTATAAAAATTATGGCAAAGGCCTTTCATAATCTAGTCGAAGCCTTTAGTCAATTGCCGGGTATTGGTGAGAGGAGTGCCTCTCGCATAGCATTTTATCTGCTTAAAGCTGATGCTAGTCTTGGAGCTGATATCGCTCAGAGTATTACTTCTTTAAAAGAAGAGATTGCTTTTTGTGAAATATGCGGCAGTCTTACAGAGAGAACAATTTGCGAAATTTGTACTGATACTAGTCGTGATGCTAAGCTTTTGTGCGTGGTGGAAGAACCGGGGGATGTTTTTGTGATTGAGAAAACAGGAGAGTTTTTTGGTCGCTATCATGTTCTGATGGGTGCTATCTCTCCGCTTGATGGAATAGGACCTGAAGATTTGCGTATTGAGGCTTTAGATTTGAAACTAAGACAAGAAGAGCAACTCTCGGAAATCTTAATTGCCACAAACCCTACTCTCGAAGGCGATGCTACAGCAGATTATATTAATAAATTATTTCAAAAATATAGTCGGCTAAAAATCACTCGTATTTCGCATGGTATACCTACAGGAAGTGCGATAGAATTTTCTGAGCCATCTGTTTTAGCCCGTAGCATTCGATCTAGGATTTCGCTCTAAAACTAATATGAAAAAAAAACAAAATATTCATAGACTGTCTTTGCTCCTGGTTGGCTGTCTGGGGTGTATTGTTATTTTTTTTAGCAATGCCTGCACGAAGGAACTCCCCGTTATTCCAATAGATACTAATTTTAGTCTTATCGATCATAATGGGAAAGCATTTAAGACGAGCGATCTTCATGGCAAAATAACTTTACTTTACTTTGGTTTTACACGCTGTCCAGATTTTTGTCCCAATACCTTAAATCGTCTGGAAAAAGTAGCGAGCATCATGAGTTTTAGGAGTAACTATTTACAAGTTGCCTTAGTTAGTGTTGACCCCAAACATGACACTCCAGAAATACTTAGCAAATATATTGCTCCATACAAAATGAATCTTGTTGGTCTTTGGGCGAATGAGAATGAGTTAAAAACTATTAGTAAAAACTTTGGAGCAGGGATCACTCCAGCTCGTTATGGAAGCGAGCATGGAACTGAGCATGGAACTGGGCATCGAGAGGGACATCGAGCTCAGCGTGTAGATCAAGATAAAGATCATTTTATTGCTCACTCTGATTATGTGTTTTTACTTGATAAAAAAGCAAGG
Source organism: Leptospirales bacterium (assembly GCA_014238825.1). GTDB lineage: Bacteria > Spirochaetota > Leptospiria > Leptospirales > Leptonemataceae > JABAAI01. The sequence goes on along the minus strand of JABAAI010000047.1, from coordinate 1,544 downwards.
CTCCGGTATATTTTCAGGCAAGGAGATTTGGCACCCAAAATTGCAAACACTTTGCGAAGACTTGGACTTTAAAATATATGGCAATCACATCATTAGTTATAGGGGTTTGGTCATTCTCCTTATGTTTTATTCCAATGGTAAATTATATTGTGATAGTGCCGTGTATTTTGGGTTTAGCTTTTGGTATTTTTGATATTAGAAAACGGATGCTGGCTCAAAGAAAGCCTCGTGGAATTGCAGTTGCTGGAACAACTCTAAATGCGCTTTCTCTTCTTGTTGTTATGATCTGGTCTGTTTTCTTTTCTTTTGCTCTTACACAGTTTAATAATTTAACAGATCCAAATAACTATAATGAAAAATATAACTATCAAGACTCAGAGAACCCAAATAATCAAATAGAGCGGGGTTGGAGCAAGGATTGGGACGATAAATGGTCACGGGAAGGCGATATCGATTCTGATAAGAGTAAGCAAAAGGAAAGTTTGTCTGAAAAATATGATAAAAGAGAGAGAGGAAGTAAAGATAATAATTCTAGTCGGCAGTTTTTCAAAAAAGATTTCAAATCAGATGGGCCTGGTAATTTTCAGTGGCGTTTTGAAAGACGATATAATTCTAATAAAGATAATGACCCTAAGGCTAGGCAATCTCAGCAGGAGTTTATGAGAGACTTACGCAAGGAGATGAAAAAGAATTTTCAATTTATAGATCCAAGAATATTAGAGAAATTTTTTGGCTTTGATTCTAATCAGAATAAAGACGATGACTTTAAAAACAGCAAAGACAAAAAATCGCCAGAGCCAAATGAAAGAGAGCGACCTAAAGAAAGCGAGTTAGAAGAGAGGTACAAGGACTCTATTTAGGTGTAGATGATGGTGGTGGGGTTGTAGAGATGGGAAATAAAGTTTTTATCTAACTATATCTGATGAACAAAAGTGGGCAACTATAAACATCTTGAAACAAGCAGAACTCTTTGCAAATGTCTGGAGCAAAGCTTCTTAATATAATCAATCAAAAAACAAAGGAGATAAGTTTATGCTTTGTTTTTATCTAAATTTACAAAGAATTTAATGCTAAGGTAATGATTGATGTATTGAATTATACTGGCTAGACCAATTCCAAGCCAGAGATAAGTTAAAAAAATTGGCTCTAAGAGCCAATGTCCTAATGGGAATTTAGTTTTAAGTAGTGGGATGGCTAGGTACCAAATGATCAAAGGAACGGAGATAGTAACACAAAGTTTTCCTAGTAAATTTGCCTTTCCCTGAACTTTATATTTATAGAACAAAAATATACCACCGTAAACGTTTAAACATTCTCGTATTAGATATGCAAGATAGGCCCACCATGGAAAATAAAACATATAGCTTAGTAATCCTAAGGAAGAAATGATAAAGATTTTATCACATAAAGGGTCTAGGTAGACTCCTAATTGTGTTTTTTGCTTAAAGAGCCGGGCGATAAAGCCATCTAAGAAATCACTGATAGCAGCAATAAAAAGAAAAACTAGTACTAAATAAAAGGCATTAAGTTTTGGTTCCAGACTA
>JABAAI010000046.1 GCA_014238825.1 Leptospirales bacterium | reverse complement strand
CAATCTCTGGATCAATTTGCCCTGTTTTTTTATTGAATGGTACTACAAAACCCTTTGAGGTTAATATAAGATGAGTTGTTTCTTTTTTCAATTTGCTAAGAACAAAGATATCTGTGCTAAAACTAATATCAGCATTGTTTTTATTTTTCAAATCATTAGGATCAAATTCTACGTTCGAAATTAAAAAATCAAGGTTTTTAACTAGAATTGAATCTCCTGTCTGTTGAAATATTACTTTTAGCTGAGCCCCTTTGATGCCAATCTCCTTTAATGAAGCCGCTAAGGGTACACTCTCCGCTTTAAATGATTCTGTACTACCTTCTGTTTTTTTATTTACCTCTGTTTTAGCCAAGGAAGGCTCTTTCTCTCTCTTCACTAATTTCGAGCGAACGATTCTTGGTGACTGAAAAAGATGACTAAGGCTATTACCTCCCTTGCTATATAAAGTAAGCTTAATCACTGGTTTTTTAAGTACAAATCCTTCTAAATAAAAAATGCCCTGCAATATCTTAAATAATCCTAAATTAAGGTTTATACTTTTAACCGTAAGACTTGGATTTTGAATTTTTTTTCGCTTCGATAGTGGTGCTCCCTGATTTGCGTAGAAATCACGTTTAGCCATTGAGAGCCCACTTATTTCCAGTGATCCTCCAGATAGGATGCCTATTTCATAGTGCTCAAGATCAAAACGAGCGTTAAAGATACTTTCAAGTTGGTGAACAAGAAACTCTTCCGTAATCAATGATTTTAAATAAAGTGATAGCCCAAAAACAGCACTAAAAAACAGTGCAGTAGTAGTAGATAGAGCTATAATGATGATCTTCTTCATTGTTAAAATAGTACCAATAACAAATATTTCAGAATAGAGAAAATTTATCAATCAATAAAAAAAAACTTTAAGAACTAAGTTAAATGAAAAAGTTGACGGCTTGGCTTGTTATTTTCCAATAGCTTAGAAGGATGGCGGGTGTAGCTCAGTTGGTAGAGCCCCAGATTGTGATTCTGGTTGTCGCGGGTTCAAGTCCCGTCACTCGCCCTATTGCATGCTTATCCCCCAAGAACGTTTAGAACAGGAGATTAATCGCCGCCGTTCCTTTGCCATCATCGCTCACCCTGACGCCGGTAAAACAACGCTCAGTGAAAAAATGCTACTCTATGGTGGAGCCATTCACTTAGCAGGCCATGTTCGTGCCCGTAAAAACAGGCGTAAAACTCGCTCTGATTGGATGAAGCTTGAAAAAGAAAGAGGCATCTCTGTTACCAGTGCTGCCCTTCAATTCAAGTATAAAAACTATCAGCTAAATCTCTTAGATACACCCGGTCACGAAGATTTTTCTGAGGATACTTACCGTACTCTTATGGCTGTCGATGCCGCTGTGATGCTTTTAGATGCCGCTAGAGGCGTAGAAACACAAACGATAAAACTATTTAATGTCTGTAGGGAACGAAAAATACCTATTGTAACTTTTCTAAATAAAATGGATATGCCTGCCAAGGATCCATTTGAGCTAATAGATGAAATAGAAAAAACATTAGATATCGCCAGCTGTCCCTTTGTTTGGCCTATTGCTTCTGGACGCGACTTCCGAGGTTTCTACGACTTCAAACACAAACAGGTACATTGGTATGAAAAGCAGCTTAATCAGGAACAAACAGATAATAGTGACCATACAACTATAAAAAAACTAACGGGTCTTAATGATACCAAACTAAAAGAGAGCATGGAAAAAGAGACATATTCTAGATTTTTTGAAGGTGCAGAATTAGCTCAAGAAGCCTTGCCGAGCTTTGATGAAGAATTGTTTTTATCCGGTGATTTATCTCCTGTTTTTTTTGGTAGTGCTATAAAGAATTTTGGAATTGCTTTTTTCTTAAAACACTTCATTGAGTTATGCCCTTCTCCTCGACCCATTCACCTAAACAATAATACAATCCTTGATCCTCGCAAAAATTCATTTAGCGGTTTTGTCTTTAAACTACAAGCTAATATGAATCAAAGACATCGTGATAGAATTGCTTTCCTTCGTATTACTAGTGGAGTATTTTTTCGAGGCATGAACGTATACCATAAACGTTTGAAAAAAAATATTAGATTAAGCAATCCAATTTCTTTTTTTGGGCAAGAACGAAATACTGTCGATGAGGCTTTTGCCGGCGATATTATTGGTTTGAGTAACCCCGGCGTATTTTGCATTGGTGATATTATTAGCAGTGATCTAAATGAACTTGATTTGCCTAATATCCCTCGCTTTGCACCGGAAAGCTTTGTCCGTTTAACCCCCAAGGACAGCTCTAAATTAAAGTCATTCCACCGTGGATTACAAGAATTAGGTGAAGAGAGAGTAGTACAAGTATTTCGTAATAGCAATGGCCAAACTATTTTGGGTGCAATTGGACAACTTCAGTTTGAGACCTTCAAATATCGTCTAGAGGATGAATATGGGGCATTAAGTCGTTTAGATCCAATGCCTTATGAAACTTCACGATGGTTTAATATAAAGGATAAAAACAAATTTTCCACTTATGAAACTATAATACATGATATGGAAGGACGAGCTGTCGTCCTTTTTAGAAGCAAACATCGTCTTAAATCATTTATACAAAGCAATGCTGACGTTAAACTGTCTGAACATCCCCTAAATTAAATCCCCCGATTAGAATCGAGATAAAAGAAGCAAAAAGGAATCGACAAAGTAATAGACACTATATAAAATGCAATTCTCAACTCTATGAATAAAAAAGTGCATTGTATTATTAATCCGCAGGCAGGAGGGGGAAGTGTAGGCAGAATATGGTCGGAACTAAAGAATATTATACAAAGAAAGTGGGGAGATATTACTTGGGATTTTACAGATAAACGAGGAGCAGCTATTGATTTAACAGCGAAGGCTATTACACAAAATCCCGAGCTCATCTTAGTTGTTGGTGGTGATGGTACAATCTCAGAAGTAGTGAATGGTTGCTTTAAAAATCAATCTATCAAAATACCCCCTATTGGCATCTTTAATCATGGTAGTGGTGGGGACTTTTGCCGTTGTATAGGCATTCCTAAAGATTTTAACTTAGCTGCTGATAGAATAAAAAATGGACACAAAATTTCCGTAGACGTCGGTCATGTAAAATGTCTCTCACTAGAATCAAAAAATATAGAACGCTATTTTATCAATATTCTTAGCTTTGGCCTCTCAGGGGAAGTTGTCCATTCCATAAGTCAAAATAATAAAACAACAAAAACTCATAGTGCGGTTAATTATTTTATGCAATCAGTACAAAGCACCATTCGTTACAAGAAGCCTAAGGTTTTCATTTCCCTTGATTCTGCTAATGAAACAGCACACCAGCTAGTTACTCAAGCCATTTGCAATGGAAGCTATTTTGGTGGTGGAATGAATATTGCTAAAAATGCCGTTTTAGACGATGGTTTATTTCATACTGTCCTTATCGAAGACTGGAATATATTGCAATCCTTTTGGCATGCCCCCAAACTATATAAAGGCTCACTCCATGCCTGCAAGGGAGTCACAGTAAAGCTAGCTAAAACCATTCATGCTAGGCCAGAGAAAAGCTCTCCACCCGTGCGAGTCGATTGCGATGGAGAATCGATAGGTCATCTTCCCTTAACAGCAAAAAATATACCGAAGGCCATCCAGTTTATTATATAATAAACTGCTCTAACTATAAACTCTATCATCTTGACTATCCTGCTTTAATGGTAGCGAAATATAAAAGATAGCAGTATCATCCTTAGATCGAACGTGTATATAGCCATTATGTTCACGAGTGATGCTATGAGATATACTAAGTCCAAGACCACTACCCACGTTCCCCGGTGTATTAGTATAGAAAGGATTAAAAATTTTCTTTAGTAGCTTGTTATCTATTCCCCCCGCATTGTCTTTTACCGTTATACGTACTGAATTAAGAGTACGCTTTAGCATCACCTCTATTTTACCAGGTTTATAATCGAAGGCTTGGAGTGAATTCCGAAATAAATTTATAAACATACGTTCTATTTTTTGAGGATTAAATGGAAAAATAATGTCTTCCCCACTCACGTCCCATTGTATGGGTCGTGACAACACCGGATATTGACGAATAGTAGTAGAAATTGCTTTATTAATTGTCTGTAGTAGTTTGGCTTTGGTAAAATTTGCTTTGGATGGATTAGAAAAGAGCAAAATATCGGAAACAATTTGAGAAACCTGATATAAATCCTTACGCAAAATATCAAGAGATAAAGATAATTCCTCTTTCTTAATAGAACTATGATTAGCAATCAAATTTTGTAAATTTAGACCCATACCAGTAAGAGAATTATTCATTTCATGTGAAATTCCACTGATCATGACTCCAAGAGCTGTTAAATTTTCATTGCGTAAATTCTTATCTTCATTTTCTTTTTGAAGTGTTATATCCTCCTTAGTTTCTATTAAAAGTTTCTTGTCAGGGAGCTGAGAAAAAATAACTCGATATGATTTCTCCATATCTTCAATTGAGCTTATTTCTCCTGAATTAATTTCTATTTGATTATTATTTGATTTCGAAACATTCTTTTGTCTCTCACTGAAATCTGTATCATAAATAATTTTTTCTATTGGATGATGTGAGTTCTCTAATAGCTGCCGCTCCGTCTCTGTACATAGAGGACAAAAGGGACAAGGGGTCTCTCTTCTATAAATTAATTCATAGCATTTCTTATCTTGACATTGCTCAATAGATTCTTTTTGAATTTGCTTTAAAGCAGAGTTATTTAAAAATTCTAAACTGAAATCTTCTCCTATTACAAAAAATGGCAAAAAAAGACTATCCAATAACTGATATTCTGTTGCCATTAATAAAAGCCTTATTCACTCCATTGCTTTGTTCTCTCAATTCCTTTATGCCAATACTTTAATTCTCGTTGGCGTTCACTTTCATCCATTTGACTTTCAAAGCGCTTCTTTTTACCTTGCATTTTTTTAAGATCACTAATTGTCCACAATCCAGCTTCCATACCTGCCAAATAAGCGGCTCCTAAGGCCGTTGCCTCTAAGTTAACAGGTCGCTCTACTGGTCTATCTAAAATTCCAGACTGATATTTCATCAGAAAGTCATTGGCACTGGCTCCCCCATCTACACGTAGAACATTGAGTTTCTGTTTACTCTCTTCCTCCATAGCTTGAACTATATCGTATGTTTGTAACGCAATTGATTTTAAGGCAGCCCGAGTAATCTGAGCTATTGATGTATCACGAGAAAGTCCCAGAATAGCACCCCTTGCCTGCATATCCCAATGTGGAGCACCCAAGCCAGAGAAAGCAGGCACAAAAACTACTTCATCTCTCTCACTTTCTATTTTTTGAGCTAGTGTTTCCGAATCCTTTACCTTAGGAAAAAACTTCAATGAATCACGTAACCATTGCATAGCAGCCCCAGCAATAAAAGCTGCCCCTTCAAGGGCATAAGCAACTTGTCCATCGGCATTGCAAGCTAATGTAGCCATAATAGAAGATTTACTAATAAGGCGCTCATTACCAGTATGCATTAATAGAAAAGAACCCGTTCCGTATGTGTTTTTTGCATATCCCGGCTCAACGCACAGCTGTCCAAAAAGTGCAGATTGTTGATCTCCTATCATTCCTAGTACAGGCACTCCTTCCAACTCTGGAATGCTAATTATATTCCCAAAAGAATGTCTACTAGGATAAACATTGGGTAAAACAGACTGTGGCACTCTGAAAAGTTTTAGCAACTCACTATCCCAATCTTTTCTTTCTATATCATATAAAAGAGTGCGACTGGCATTAGTGTAATCAGTAGCATGCTCTCCTGTCATCTTGAAAAGAAGCCAGCTATCAATAGTCCCAACAGCAATATCTCCAGCATTAGCAAGCGTCCTAGCATTCGAAACATTATCTAATATCCATTCTATTTTAGTAGAAGAAAAATAAGCATCGATTAGCAGGCCGGTTTTTTTATGAATCAGTTTAGTATAATTTTCTTTTTTAAGCTCTTCACAACGCTTGGCTGTTCGCCTACACTGCCAAACAATAGCATTATAGATTGGCTTAGCCGTTTTACGCTCCCAAGCAAGGACTGTCTCTCGTTGATTTGTAATCCCAACACCTAAAATATCTTTTACCTTACAAGAGCTCTTCTTGAGAGCCTTTCTTAAAAGCATCACAACGCTTGACCAAATCTCCTCAGGATCATGCTCCACCCAAGCAGGTTTAGGAAAATGTTGGCTCAGTTCCTTGTACTCATTAGCAAGGATATTCCCCTCTAAATTAAAAATATAGACTCGAGAACCAGTTGTGCCCTGATCAATAGCGATAATACAATTTTTATTTTTTTTCATCTGCTTTTATAATCTTTATATTTATAGAAAGACTTTCTCTGCAATCTGGACTGCATTCAAAGCAGCTCCTTTACGTAACTGATCACCGCAACACCAAAGATTCAATCCCTTCGAGCGTCCTATCGAGCGTTCCCTCGAGTATTCCCTCGATGAAGCATCCAATGAAACAGCCGAAATACTCTGCCGTAAGCGTCCCACAAAAATCTCATCTTTTTTTGTGCTTTCCAGAGGCATAGGAAAATAATTCCTTTGTCTATCATCAATAATAGAGAGGCCTGGAAAGTCTTCAATATTTTGGCGAATCTTAGTTAAGTTAATTTCATTTTCTAATTCCAAATATATAGATTCAGCATGAGCCCTAAAAACACTCACGCGTATGCAAGTTGGCACAATTTCTATAGTATCATTTTTTAGAATTTTATGACTCTCCTGAATCATCTTATATTCTTCGATATTATAGCCCGTTTCCAAATTAATCTTAGAATCGTGACTAAAGCAATTAAATGCAATAGGATAAGGGAAACTCTTAGGAGCAGAAATTTCCGTCGAATTAAGAAATTCCTTAGCTTGTGTCTTCAATTCTTCCATGGCTGTGACACCTGCCCCTGAAGCTGCCTGATATGTAGAAACAACTATTTTTTTAATAGGATTTAGCTGGTGGATTGGTGCTAGAGGCATCAGCATAATAATAGTACTACAGTTAGGGTTGGCAATGATGCCGTTATGCTTAGGTATATCCTCTGGGTTAATTTCTGGCACTATAAGTGGTACCTTTTTATCCATGCGAAAGGCAGATGAATTATCTATTACAAGACATCCGGTATCACTAACGAGAGGGGCAAAACTCTTAGCAAGCTCACTGCCAACGGAAAAAAAAGCTAAGTCTACTTTTTGTTTGCGAAAAATATCAGGGGTCAATTCTTCGACTAGGTACTCAGTGTTTTTGAAAACTTGTTTTTTACCAGCAGAGCGTTTGCTGGCCAAAAGGATTAGTTTGCCTATAGGGAAATTTCGTTCCTCAAGAATATCTAGAAATTCTTCCCCTACAGCTCCAGTTGAACCAACAAGCGCTACAGTATACTTCGGATTCATAAAAAAGCAATAATTATATTATCAATATTTATGGCGTGATAACTTATTTAGTTTTTCACTTTTACTCACGGGAGTATACTAAGGCCCGTATGTTAAAAAACTAAAGTGTACTTTCGTTATAGTAAATGTGGAAAATTAAATTCGCATTTTCTCTA
>JABAAI010000045.1 GCA_014238825.1 Leptospirales bacterium | reverse complement strand
TTTATTCTTATCATGGCACTTTTCATCTACAATCGTCTATCCCAGAAAAATCGATTCTCCTTTTGATGCTTCAGATGCTATCTCACATCCCAGAGAGGCTAGACTACCATACGAGGAAGTGAGTTTCAATTCCTTTGATGGTACCAAAATATATGCTTGGTTTATCCAAAACATAAAAAAAGCTCCTGCTATTATTTTTGTCCATGGCTTTGGTGGAGATAGATTAGCTGGCCTAAGTTATGCCCCTGCGCTACACCGATTGGGTTTTAATTTATTGTTTATTGATTTACGCAACCACGGGAAAAGTAAGACTAGTAAAACTAAAACAGGATTTGGCTACTACGAAAAACACGATATCCGAGCTGCAGTTAAGTTCCTTGAAAAGAAAAAACTTGTATCATCGATAGGAGTCTTTGGCTTTTCTATGGGCTCATCAAGTTCTATTCTTGCTATGGCAGAGGATAATAAAATAAAAGCTGGTATTTTCGAAGGTGGCTATACAAATTTTACAGACATCATAACATATCGTGCAAAACACAACTTTTATTTACCAAAACTCCCAATGGTTCCTTGTATCTCTTTTCTATTTAGAATGCGATCTGGAGCAAAGATAGCTGGAACTAGTGCCATCGATGCCATTAGCAAAATTTCATCTCGACCTGTTTTTATTATACACGCAACAAAAGACAAAAAAGTGCCTGTGTCACATGGCATTGCCCTCTACGAGTCAGCTAACGAAGCTCGTGAAATCTGGATGCCTGAAAGTGAGAATCACATTGGTTCATGGTTTAGCCATCGCGAAGAAGCAACGAAGCGTGTTGGAGATTTTTTCAAAAAACACTTATGAAATAAGCTATTGGGACATGACTCTAAGATAACTCAAATAATAAGTTAATAAACGGAAGTTTATCTTTTTTATGGTTTAATATGCACTTATTTTTCGCGGTAAATAAAGAATAGCGCCCTGTTCTATTTTATGTTGTTGAAACCAGCCTGCATTTGTTTCAATAGCATATAATATTTTCTCAGATGAAGGATAACTCTTCACACCATCATCTGGTACCATAGTCATCACTTCAACTAAGCGGCCGTGTGATGTAAAATAAGCAATATCTAGGGGAATAAGTGTGTTTTTCATCCAAAAGGAAACCTTGCGAGAATTAGGAAAAATAAAAATCATCCCTTCATCTATCCCTAATTTTGTGCGATGCATTAAACCCTTACTACGTAAGTGTTGTGTATTTGCAATTTCAACTCTAAGCAAATGCTTGTCTATCTTAATGGAAAGATGACTTTTATCTATTGTTTCTAAATCATCACAGCTATAACTCATTGATAGCAAAATAATTATGTACAATATTGTTAACTTCATAAAAAAGATTCTCAAATATCAGATTACTTAATTGCACTTTAGTTAAAAGACGAATGTCATGCCAAGTAAAAAACTTTATAAATATTTCTATTAAAAGATAGAAATATTTTGTTTTAAAAGAAAGATATAACAAAAAAGCAAGTAATTTTTATGCTTAGCAGAATTTAGCTTAAATGATTTTATAATTCTAAAAAAAATATATAAAATCATCTCAAGAAATTGACTTATTACTTGACAAATTAGGCTATGTACATAGATTTGTACCTCATCTATAGCAGATAGAGAATGATGCGAAATAAATGAATACAAAAACGAAAATAAACTTAGAGAGACGCAAGCGAAGAATTTTTCATGCTATCCGCCCTAAATCAAAGCGAATGCGTTTGGCCTTTATTCATTCAAATCAGTATCTACATACTCAATTAATTGACGATAAATTAGGAAAGACATTATGCTGTGCTTCAACCAGTGAAAAATCATTCCCTAATAAAAAGACAAACAATAAAGAAGCTGCCCATATTTTAGGAGAATTAATTGCTGATAGAGCTAAAAAAGTGGGTATTGCCAAAGTAATTTTAGATAGGCGTGGTCGCCTCTACCATGGTTGCATAGCTAAATTTAGCGATGCAGCACGTGGTAAAGGATTGGAGTTCTAGTTAATATGATGGGCGGAATGGTACACTCAGAGGAAAAGGATCAAGGTCCAGCAGAAAAGGTAGTATGTATAAATCGCGTCTCTAAAGTTGGCAAAGGAGGGCGAAGATTTTCCTTTAACGCATTGGCTGTTGTCGGCGACCGTGCTGGTTCTGTGGCTGCTGGGCTAGGCAAGGCCAACGAAATGCCAGACGCTGTAAGAAAAGCAATAGATAGCGCTCACAAAAATATTATCACAGTAAACATAACAAAAAAAGGACGTCTGCCCCATAATGTGTCTGGTAAATTCAAAGCTTCTAGGGTTATTTTACGTCCCGCCTCTCCGGGCACAGGTCTCATAGCTGATGAAGCTGTACGCTCTGTCTTAGAGCAAGTAGGAGTAAATGATGTGCTAACTAAGGTAATAGGCTCTAAGAATAAACTCAATGTAGTTCGAGCTGCCTTAGATGCCCTTACAAAATTAGAAACTCCGATACAAGCATCACGTAAAAGAAATATCCCAGTATCAAGGATATTTTCTTGATACTGAGATATCTATTTATTTATAATAATGGAAGCCAATAAAATAAGAGTTCAGCTCATCAAGAGCACTATAGGTGTTATACCAAAACACAGAGCAACTGTTCGTGCCCTTGGACTACGGCGTCTAAATAAATGTAGAGATCATCTTGCAACGCCTAATATTAAAGGCATGATCCGCCAAGTCGCTTACTTGCTTAAGGTGGAAGATTTATGAGTGCAAAATTAACTTATTCTGTACTTTTACCAAAGAAGAGAAAACGTCTTATAAAACGTGAACTGCAAAAAGATGAGATGGCTCCTGTAATTCCAGATCGTAAGAAAAAAAAACGTTTAGGTAGAGGCATCTCTGCTGGACAGGGTAAAACATGTGGACGAGGTGAAAATGGGCAGAAATCACGCACAGGCTATTCATATCGAAAAGGATTTGAGGGGGGACAAACCCCTATTTATAGACGCCTACCTAAGCGTGGTTTTTATAATCCCAATTCTAAGACTTATCAGCTTATCAACCTTCAAGCTATAGAAAAATCTCAGTTGAAAGGCAAACTGGAACCAAATCTTTTTAAAGATAAAGGACTCATATCCAAACCCCTAGAGCTAATAAAAATTCTTGGCACTGGGAACGTATCAGGTCCAGTAGAACTAATTGCAGATGCCTTTTCTAAGTCAGCTCGCGAGAAACTAGAAGCCTCTGGTTGTAAATGCGTTGTGCGGGATCGTAAAGCAGGTAAAAAGAACTTAGATAGTAAGAAAGGCAATAAGAAAGATACAGAGAAATAGACTATCATATTATGCGTGCCATTATCAATATTTTCCGCATCCCTGATTTACGACGACGCATTCTCTTTACCATATCCTTGCTATTACTCTATCGCTTTGGAATTTTTGTCACCATACCTGGCGTAAACCCCGTAGCAGTAGCTGGATCTCGCCCTCCCGGTCAATCCTTTTTGGACGTTGTCAATGTTTTCTCTGGAGGTGCCTTATTCAAACTTTCGGTATTCTCACTTGGTATTATGCCTTACATCTCTGCTTCAATTATTATAAACCTACTTACGGTTGTATTCCCTGCCTTGGCTCGTCTGCAACGCGAAGGAGAAGAAGGGCGGAAAAAAATCAACCAATATACACGTTATGGAACTATCTTGCTTTGTGCCGCCCAATCCTATTTTATTTTACTTAACGCTTTGCAAACTAGTAACCGCTTCAATGAACCCCTTGTATCTGCAGATATAGATCCAATAGGTTTTATTTTTATAGGTATTCTGACTATTACTACAGGTAGTATGTTGCTTATGTGGATGGGAGAGCAAATTACAGAGCGAGGAATTGGTAACGGTATTTCACTGCTCATTTTTGCAGGGATTATTGCACAATTACCGGTAATGCTCTGGCAGATGACACAAGATGAAACAATAGATATGTTTCCTATAATTATTTTAATTTTGCTTTTCTTTATTCTTATCGCACTAACTGTTCTGCTCTCAACTGGTGTTAGAAAGATCCCCTTGCAATATGGCAAAAAGATGCAAGGAAGGCGAATGGTACAGGCCCAAAGTCAAAGCCTACCATTTAAATTAAATACGGCTAATGTAATGCCGATTATCTTTGCATCTTCGTTACTGCTCTTCCCTCAGACAATTGTTGGCTTCCTGGGAGATACGGCTGGGGCTTGGAGTGGTTGGCGAGTTATGCAAGAATGGCTCAACCCATTTGCAATTACTTGGTACAAACAAATGCCATATTATATAATCTATACCCTTTTTATTATCTTCTTTGCTTATTTTTATACTGCTATTCAAATCAACCCTAAAGAGCTTTCTGAAAATTTGAAACGCTACGGTGGTTTTGTTCCAGGTATTCGCCCGGGCAATCATACTCGTCAATACCTAGAGAGTGTTCTCAATCGTATAACCTTACCGGGAGCTATTTTTCTTGCTGGCCTAGCCCTTGCTCCATACTTTATTATTAACTTTTTAAATTTAGAAAGTAATCAAAACATACACGGTCTTGCTTATACTTTTGGAGGAACATCTCTTTTGATTATTGTAGGTGTGGCATTGGATACACTAAAACAAATTGAATCTCAATTGATAATGAGAAAATATGATGGCTTTATGAAAAAAGGACGTATAAAAGGGCGTTCCTAAAAATAGTTGCTATACAATAAAGATTACCACCTATACTCTAGTATAAATTATGAGTAAAAATAACATAAAACAGAAGGATTTAATTGTATTTGCAATTTATCTAGGACTTCTCTGCTCTCTAATTGCTGTTATTTTATCTGCTTTGTTAGTTTGTAAGCACAGCGGAGTATGTGTATCTTCGCTTGGTTGTACCATTGACGGAGTTGATGGTTGTCATCAACTAGGCAATAGTGAGCATTCTAAAATTGCAATCCCTTTCTTAGGAATAGGAATACCAATCGCTTGGTTTGGTTTTAGCTATTACGCAATCCTATTCAGCCTTTTTTTACGATTACTACTAAAACCAAAGAACCCAGCCCTGGGCTTAATTGCAGGCATTATTGTCTTTGGCCTTATTTATGATTTGTATCTTGCTTATCTTAATTTCTTTATCCTGCTTACGCCTTGCTTACTGTGTCTTTATACCTACATCTGCCAACTAATAATCTTTTTTATTACTATCTGGCTCTACTTCTCACCAAATTACAAGACTATGGTTCAAAACAGTAGCCTTACTAGTATTTGGGATGATATCAAAGCGTCACGATTAGCAATTGGAGGAGCAATTATTGTTATTCTTCTTTATATTTTAATTATTTCATTATCAGCAAGTCAAAATCATAACGAACATAAAAATCATAGCAATAACGATGATAGCAGTGCCAGTGAAGTGCTACCCATTAAAAAAACAGCTAGTATCCTACGTGAGTTACGTGTCTTAAAAAAAGCTAATCTCTCCACCAAGGGCCTCAAATCATACATCGGAGAAAAAGATGCTTATGTAGAAGTGCATGAGTTTATCGATTTTCGCTGTCCTCATTGTCGTGTTGGCTCTAATTTTTTGAAAAAAATGGCAAAACGCTGGCCCGGTAGATTAAAGATATATGTGCGCTACTTTCCCCTAGATAGTGCTTGCAATCCACTACTAAAAGGAGAAAGTCGAGGAAAACAGTCTTGTAAAGGTGCTTGGGCCGCCTATTGTTCTGCTGCTAAGCCATATTATAATCTTTTTGTATCTCAACTTTTTGATTTTCAAACCTCACGAACCCCTATAAATGAGCTTAGCCTCAAAACACTCACAGAAAGCCTTGATGGCAATTGGAATAAGAAAAAAGCTTGTATGAATTCTGCAGAGGCAAATAGAGCTGTTCAAAAGGATATTAGGGATGCCAAAAAAATTAAAGTCTCGGCAACACCTACTATAGTAATAGCAGACAGAATACTACCGGCAGGAATACCAGATAAGAAATGGTTTATACGTACTTTGGATGCCTTAGTTTTGGAAAAAGAAGGTCCCTCCGCTATTCGTGAATACAAAGGACGCAAATAGCCCAAAAAAACTTTGTGGCAAAATTAGTGGCAAAGGGCAAAAACATGCCTTACTTGTCAGTCGCTGGAACAGTGCCATTACTGATAGCTTGCTAAAAGGTGCCAAGGAAGGCTTAGCTACCGCGGATATAAGCTCCGAAGCAATTCATGAATTCTATGTGCCGGGTGCCTTTGAATTGGGTCCTACAGCTCTTTTAATTGCTAAAAGCGGACGCTATGACGCTATCACCTGTTTAGGCTGTGTGATCCGTGGGGAAACAGAACATTTTGAATATGTTTCGACACAATCTGCTCGCCTAATTGCTCAGGCTGCTTATGACACTGCTATCCCAATAATTTTTGGTGTCCTAACCACAAATACTATAGAACAAGCCCAAAAAAGAGCTGGAATGCTATCAGATAATAAAATGGACAACAAGGGCTATGAGTCTGCAAGGGCAGCTATTGACTTGGTCAACTTATATAAGACATTCAAAGAATCTAAATAATCTATAACTTCAATGCCTAAGTATAGCTATAACTAGCTGAGATTATATGAAATTTGAAACAAGAGTCTATAAGATTTTAAAGCAGGAATTCCCACTTATAGAACCGCCACTTCACTTCAATGCACCGCATGAGCTTGCAATTGCGGTTATACTTAGTGCACAATGTACTGATGAACAAGTAAATAAGGTGA
Source organism: Leptospirales bacterium (assembly GCA_014238825.1). GTDB lineage: Bacteria > Spirochaetota > Leptospiria > Leptospirales > Leptonemataceae > JABAAI01. The sequence continues at coordinate 950 of JABAAI010000045.1, read as the reverse complement.
CGCCAAGGCTTTTTGCTCGCTTCCCTAATTTGAAAGAATTAGCCAAAGCACCGTTAAATGAAATCGAAAAATTAATCTATTCTACCGGCTTCTATAAAAATAAAGCTAAGAATATAAGTGGTTTTTCTAAAATGTTGCTAGAAAACTTTCATGGTAATATGCCCAAAAACTTGGAAGCTTTGATGAGTATGCCCGGAGTAGGACGTAAAACAGCAAATGTGATTTTACAAATTCTTTATGGTATTGCTGAGGGGATAGTTGTCGATACACATGTACTTCGTATTTCTCGCCTCTTAGGTTTTACAAGCTCAAAAAATCCAGATAAAGTGGAAACTGATTTAATGAAGCGACTACCGCGCAACTATTGGCTCGATTGGTCTTTGATGATAATTTTCCTAGGTCGCAAATACTGTAATGCTCGAAAACCAAATTGCCTAGCCTGTCCACTAGGAGAAATATGCCCATCATCTAGTCGCTAAGTTCTTCGCACGATAGTTTTTAATTTATAAAAGGGGAGCTTTGCGTTTAATTATAGAAAAATTCTCTAATACGATATAAGCCCGTGAATCTCTTATCAGAGCTAGAGCGTTAACGAACTTAGATAGCCTCAGACCAAACGGCATACTCATTTCCATTTGGATCGCAGAAATGGAAACGATGACCTCCGGGAAATGAAAATATAGGCTTCACAATTTTTCCTCCTGCCTCTCTTATCTTTGCCTCTGTTTGCGTGAGTGCTTGGCTATAAAACACAATTAGAGCACTACCCTTTTCCACAGAGGCTTCCGCTTCTGATTTATAAAAACCACCATCTAAACCTTCATCAGAAAAAGCGATGTACTCTGCTCCGTATTCCGTGAAAGACCAGTTAAATGTTTTCTCAAAGAATTGTTTTGTTGCTAGTAAATCCTTAGCTGGAAATTCTACATAATTTATTTTTTCATGTTCTG
>JABAAI010000044.1:4237-7718 GCA_014238825.1 Leptospirales bacterium | reverse complement strand
GTTAGTTTTGCCAAAGTTTTGACTGCAACATGTGTATATATCTGCGGGAGAAACTTCAATAAATCGCGTTATAAATCTTGATGACGAAGCGATATATTATGATATTGTTTCAATTTGAATTATATCACCTATACTTGCATCACCCGGACCTTCAGTAATAATAGAAAGTCCATTTACTTGCTTTACTTGACCCGTTGAAATACTAGTATCTATACCACTTACAATAGAGCTATACTTTCTAAAAATATCCTCAGAATGAGGATAAAAGTATGAATCGGTAATTGCTTCTTTAATCATAAATTTAATAAATAAAGGCTACTGTAAAGGCTACAGTAAAAAGATAATCTAAAAGTACAAGTATTATTTTTTAATATACTATAAAAATGACTTTATGAAAAATAAGAGAATATTAAGTAATATTCTCAATAAAATATTTTATTGGTTTTTTAGGGCATTTTTCATGCACATCAACTTGCCACGAAGACGCATAATTGCTTTAGTATGCATTTGCGAAATACGGCTTTCGGTAACATCCAAAACTTCACCGATTTCTTTAAGGGTTAGATCCTCATAATAATACAAAACAATAACCTTTTTTTCCTTTTCAGGAAGGTTTTGGATGGCCTCGATTACAATACCTTTTACTTCTTCCTTTTCAATTAAAGAGTCAGGATTTAGGTTCGCAGATGATTCTATAGTCTCTATGAAAGACATTTCTCCATTATCTTCACCCAAGTACCAGATATCATTGAGCGAAATCATGCTTGTTCCTGAAATTTTTGTTAAAAGCGAATTAAGATCATCTACAGAAAGATTCATCTCTTTAGCAATATCTTCATCATCAACAGTATGACCTAATTTATTTTCTAACATACTTATCGTTTCTTCTACTTGCTTTGCTTTCTGACGAATTGAACGTGGTATCCAATCAATGCTACGTAACTCGTCAAAGACAGCACCGCGAATACGAGTCATGGCATAGGTTTTAAATTTAATTTCCCTTTCAGGATCAAATTTCTCAATGGCATCTAAAAGACCAAAAGAGCCATAACTAACTAGGTCTTCAAACTCTACGTTTTGTGGCATACCAATTGCTATCTTACCTGCTACATACTTGACTAGTGCCGAATATTGCTCCACAAAAAATGCTTTTAATTCAGGATTGGCCGTACTTCGATATCGACACCAAAGTTCCTTCTCATTTTCATTTTTGTATTTCTCGTAGACTCTAGATGTCTTTCTATATATTTTGACGGGTGCCTTGCCAGACGTTTTGCTAGACATTTTTTGATTTGAGCTACTTACACTCATATAAATTTAACATAATCCTATTATGGTATATTTTACAATTCATGTTATCATCGTACGAATAGCCTTTACTAAAACCATAGGGTTCTTATCTATCTTTGATTTCTCCAAAAGAATATGGTCTCCATATTTATTGCTGGCACGGGTACCATCAGATAAGCTATCTTCCATATTAGATTCCATAGAAGATTTCAGTTTTGTTTCTGTTCCTTTGGCAGATGCTTTGTCGCTATTAGAAGGCTTAGCTATGCTTGTGCTTCCTAAAGATTCTTTACCGGAAAAGCTATGCTGTTCTGCTTCAGAATTTTTAGTATCAGCAACTTTTACAAAATCTTTATACGAATCCCTATCAAGCTTATCATGAGCAAGCCCTCTCTTACTAGTTGGGGAATCTTTTTTATTAGATATTAAGGCTGAGTTAAAACCTTTAAATAAGCTTAGACTCTCAGGAACTTTTTTCTCAAGAATAATTTGTACAAAAAATCCAAGTACTCCAAATAAAAAAGCGGCAAATATACCAGTTACTAATGTCGAAGCCAAAGCCACGCCACTTAAAAAGGCAAAAAATAACGAGATAATGAAGCTTAGAGCAGCAAAAAATAAACTTAATTTAAACATAAAATGTAAGAGAATAAAATCTAAGCCAATATTTCTAATTCCCCTAATTCCCATATATCAAATACTATTATTATTGAAATAATCCGATAGCATTTTTTTTATTTTTGCCAAGTATATTTCTAAAGAAGGATTGTAAGCCACCAGCATTAGGCTTATTTTTCTCAGTCATTAATTCAGCACTGAGATGTGTTAAGCAACTAGCACTCCTAGAACCAGGATAAGATACAAGCAAAGGACGCTGACTACGAACGCTTTTTCGAACAAAATCCTCTTCTATAACAAATCCAAGAGAGCTTACAGAAGTATTCAAAAAACGAGAACTTATAGTTTTAATCCGATCTGTTACCCTCCGTGCTTCTATAGATGATAAGGTTCGGTTAACAATAAGGCGAAGAATCTTTTTAGGATTATGTATGATAATACTCTTAATCATAGCATAAGCATCGGTAATAGAAGTTGGCTCTGGTGTTGTAACAACAATGACCTCATCACTTGCTAAAGCAAAATTTATAACATTGCTACCAATCCCTGCTCCCGTATCTATAATAACAATATCATATCCATTTAATTCTTCAACCTGCTTTAGAAATAGTTCTCGCTCCACATCTCCAATATCAGCTAATTGAGAAACGCCATTCGCTCCAGCAATAATATCTATGCCATAATTTGTAGAGATGACAATCTCATCTAGGGTCTTTCTAGCTCGCACAACATCATAAATGCTGTATTCAGGAATAATCCCCATTAGGACATTAAGATTAGCTAAGCCTAAATCCCCATCTAACAAAAGAACTTTATTACCAAGATTACTCAAAGCAATTCCAAGGTTTACGCATATAGTTGACTTACCCACGCCTCCTTTACCAGAAGTTACCGTAATAATGCGGGGATGGGCTATATCTTTATTACTAGCTCTATCCATATGATTAACAGAGCTAAATTCTGTACCTGTTTTCTTTTGTTGTGCTTGAGTTATCATAATTTACTGTTTTTTTCTTAACTTCCTTAAAGGAGATAATAGTATAAATAAATATTAACTTAGTTTATCTATCTTTATCTATCTATCTTGAGAGTGCACCTTAGTCCCCCTCAAAAGCATAGTTGCCATTTCTTTAGGATTTGCATCCATTATATCCGCCGGCACTTCCTGTCCATTTGTTATAAAAGAGAAAGGCCTGCCATACTTATCGGCAATCTCAACAAAAGCACCAAAAAAATATGTCTCATCTACTTTGCTCAGGACTATCTTATCAAATCCTATCTTATCATACGAGAGAAAAATATTTTCAAGTAAGACCGGATTAGTATTAGCAGATAGCACAAGACTTGTTTCAATGCTTATTTCACCCTTAGCAAACTCCAAATATTCGTTTAACTCGCTAAGACGCTCACTATCAGCAGGAGAACCGCCAGATGTATCAATCAATATAACCTCAGCACCATCCCTCCGCAAAGATTCGGCAAACTCATCTGTTGTTAGAGGAGAAAAAAAGTCAATATTCATGACATTAGCATAAGTCTTAAGTTGCTCAGTCGCTGCTAAGCGATAGTGATC
>JABAAI010000044.1:0-4137 GCA_014238825.1 Leptospirales bacterium | reverse complement strand
TCATGACATTAGCATAAGTCTTAAGTTGCTCAGTCGCTGCTAAGCGATAGTGATCTAAGCTATAAATGGAGACCGAACGTTTTTCTGTAATATGAAATCTGGCGGCTAGCTTAGCTATAGTTGTAGTTTTCCCGCTACCAGTAGGACCAATCAAAGCAAAAGCACGACATTCACCATGAACGGGTGCACTGCTTGGCATGGTCATTATCTTTTGGGACAATAGATTAAGGCCTCTTTCTTCTATTATACGATAATCTGACTTCTCCTTAGCAGAAAGATGTTCTTCTAAAGATCGTAAAAAATTATTGGAAAAAGCAGGGCTCAGCTGAGAAGATGAAAGTTGTTCTCCCAAACTCGTTAAATAATTTGGAGCTTCTTCTATAGAAGCATGGGAAGAAGCATGGGACAACTTAGCTCTGCCTTTTGGTGATTGATAAATTCCAGTTGTAGGATCGGTAAATAATGGCTTTAGAGTACCACTATCAGAATTTGTGGCATCTGTGACATCTAATAGCATAGAACTATCCGATGCTTTATTTGTCTCATCCAAAAGTTGCCTTATTAATTTGCGCTCCTTATCCGTAATCTTCTCATTTGAAGTTTTAGCATTTTCTAAATTTTTATTTACCAAAGACCCCCATTTCTCATTATTCCCAGTCAATGTAGACTTTTTAGAACTCAAAGCTATATTTGACGTATTACCCCCAGCTTTCGGCTTTTCGGGAAGCATATATTCTATTTCACAGGTTTTCCTAGAAAAGAGAGATAAGCCTAGGAAACCACCTTCTTTAACCTCTCTCTGTTCCAAGATAATCGCTTCGGAACCATAAGCACTACGTAATTTCATCATACATTCGGCTATACTCCGCGAACGAATTTTATAGTACTTCATTATTACAAATAAATAATACTATGTCACTAATCGCAAGATTTTTTTATTATGCCTAAGTAAAAAGCAAAAGCCCTTTGATTTGCAAAAGAGGGCAAATGTCTATAATATCTACAAAATATATGCTTTTTTTTTATAGAACTTGACAAAAACGAATAGATGCCATTTAATGGTCATAAAGTTATTTTGGAATTTTTTCATGGTTCTTCTCATTGAAATTGTTATGGAAGTATAACTTAATAAATTATTTCAAAAACACTTAATAATATCCCATATCTTGTAAAGTTAATTATGGTTGATTTTAATGGCTTTAGTGTTAAGATATTGAAGGATAAACTTAAAAGGAGAATTCAATTATGGCAATAAAACCTTTAGGAGATAGAGTCCTAGTTCTTCCTTTGGAAGAGACAGAAGGAAAAGTAGGCAACCTTTATATACCTGATACAGCACAAGAAAAGCCGCAAGAAGGTATGGTGGAAGCCGTTGGTTCTGGACGAACAGAAGATGGGAAATTGGTCACTCCAGAAGTAAAAAAAGGTGATAGGATTCTGTACGGGAAATATTCAGGTACAGAAATAAAACAAAATGCTAAAGATTATTTGATTGTGCGTGAAAGTGATATTCTTGCTATAATCGGTTAATAATCTTAACAATTAAAATATTAAAGAGGAGATGAAGTATGGCTAAACAACTTCAATTTGATGAAAATGCTCGCCGTTCTATTCAGATCGGTATAAATAAATTGGCTGATGCCGTAAGAGTTACATTGGGACCAAGGGGTCGCAATGTAGTTATAGACAAAAAATTTGGCTCACCCACGATAACTAAAGATGGCGTAACCGTCGCTAAGGAAATCGAACTAGATGACCCTTTCGAAAACCTAGGGGCCCAAATGGTAAAAGAAGTGGCTACTAAAACCAACGATGTCGCTGGTGATGGTACTACAACTGCTACTGTTCTAGCAAAGGCTATCGTAAGAGAAGGATTAAAAAATGTTACAGCTGGTGCAAACCCTACCCACCTAAAACGTGGTATTGATAAAGCTGTTATAACAATTGTTAGTGAACTGAAAAAAATGGCTAAAGATGTTGGAACTGACAAAACTGAAATAGCGGCTGTGGCCTCCATTTCAGCTAATAATGATAAAGAAATTGGTGATTTAATTGCTGATGCTATGGAAAAAGTAGGTAACGATGGTGTGATTACTGTAGAAGAAGCCAAAGGGATAGACACCCTTATGGATATTGTCGAAGGTATGCAATTTGATCGTGGCTATCAATCTCCGTATTTTGTAACAGATCCAGAAGCTATGGTTGCTATTATGGAAAAACCATACATTCTTATTTTTGAAAAGAAAATAGGTAATATGCGAGAGCTATTGCCTCTACTTGAAAAAGTTGCTCAAGGTGGAAAACCTCTAGTAATCATTTCAGAAGAAGTAGAAGGTGAAGCACTGGCAACACTAGTAGTTAACAATTTACGTAAAACCCTCAAGGTAGTTGCAATAAAAGCCCCCGGATTTGGTGATCGTCGCAAGGCTATGCTAGAAGACATTGCTGTCTTAACTGGTGGTCAAGTAATTTCAGAGGATGTCGGTCTCAAACTAGAAAACGCTACTGTAGAACAATTAGGTCAAGCAGAGAAAGTGATAGTCGACAAAGAAAATACAACTATCATTGAAGGCGCTGGCAAGGAATCTGATCTAAAAGGGCGTATTAAGCAAATCAGAAGGCAAATTGATGATACCTCTAGTGATTATGATCGTGAAAAACTTCAAGAACGCTTAGCTAAACTAAGTGGCGGAGTGGCTGTAATCAATGTGGGAGCGGCAACAGAAGTAGAGATGAAAGAAAAGAAAACTCGTGTTGAGGATGCCCTTTCTGCGACACGCTCTGCTGTAGAAGAAGGAATTGTTCCTGGTGGCGGTCTCTCTTTGCTACGTGCTCGAAATTCACTAAATAACTTAAAGTTAGATGATGATGAGAAAACAGGCCTTGAGATTGTGTATCGCGCTTTAGAAGAACCTTTACGTCATATTGCTGAGAATTCAGGCTTAGAAGGCAGTGTCGTTGTTCAACGTGCTATCAGCGAAAAAGGCAATGTTGGCTTTAACGCCTCTACTCTAGAATGGGAAGACTTATCCAAAGCAGGAATTCTGGATCCAGTAAAAGTAGTAAGAAGTGCATTACAAAACGCATCCTCTATCGGTGGCATGGTATTGACCACTGAAGTTGCTATTAGCGATTTACCAGAAAAAGATAAAGCGGCTGGTGGTCCACCTATGGATATGGGTGGTATGGGCGGCATGGGTGGTATGGGCGGCATGGGTGGTATGGGTGGTATGATGTAGTAGATCTGCTAAGATCTATTGATTATACTCAATTACAATCAATCCATTTGTTTTTTAGACATTCTTTAGACACGGACACTATAACTAGTTCCCGTGTCTAAAGCATTGCTAGCCAAACTGAAGATATGAAGCGCCTAGAGAAAGGCAGAATGCACCTAGCCGAAGGCATGGCGTATATAGATACTTCTGCCATTCGTCGTCTCTTTGATTTGAGTGCTAAGTTAGAAAAACCTATCAACCTTTCCATAGGTCAACCTCATTTTGCTACACCACCAGCTATTTGCGAAGCACTTAGTAAGGCCATACACGATGGTCATACCTCATACACTCAAACCCAAGGTCTATTAACTTTGCGTGAAGCCTTGGCAGAGAAATACCAAAGTTTTAATAAATTTACAGTCCATCCAGATAATATACTCATCAGCTCTGGTGTGTCTTCATTAATTCAATTATTCTTTATGACTTGCATAAACCCACAAGATAAAATTTTGCTAAGTGAGCCTTGCTTTCTGATTTATAAAAGTCTGGCAAATTACTTTGGAGCAAAAACTTTTTATATACCAGAAAACTTTAGCGAAGAAGATATCCAAAAACAAAATTTAACTGCTTCTACTGGATTAAAATTTATTATTATATGCAATCCCTCTAATCCAAGTGGACATATCTATAGTGAAAAACAGCTAAAATCACTTGCGAAATGTGCTGAAAAAAATAATGCTATAATTATTTCTGATGAAATCTACGAGGCATACGATTATGATAATAACTTCCAAAGCATGGCTAGCATTTATCCTCAGACGATAACCCTAAGTGGTTTTTCTAAATCTTATAGTATGACGGGGCTTCGTTTAGCTGCCGCTACTGGAGTTCCAGAAATCATAAAAGCGATGACGAAGCT
>JABAAI010000043.1 GCA_014238825.1 Leptospirales bacterium | reverse complement strand
TCTCTAAAAAATCTAGCAACTGAAACCTTGAAAAATTCATTCTCATTATTATCATTATTATCCATCATCATATCTCTAAAAAATCTAGCAACTGAAACGTAAACTCCGTTGTTCTCCCAAGTTCTTCCGCCTTAGCCATCATCATATCTCTAAAAAATCTAGCAACTGAAACTCACCTGCGATTCTATTTCGATTAATTGTATCGCCATCATCATATCTCTAAAAAATCTAGCAACTGAAACGAACCATAACCGGGGAGAATATCACCTACTTGACCATCATCATATCTCTAAAAAATCTAGCAACTGAAACTCTCGATGTAAATATTATTAGATACTACAGTAAACCATCATCATATCTCTAAAAAATCTAGCAACTGAAACAGTTTTTTATTGAATACCAAAAATGGATGCACAGCACTGTTATTTCTACTTCATTTTATATCAAAGTGTCATAAAATCTCTTATAACCCTCCTTATTTAAAAAAAAGTTTTTTGTGATTATATTTTTTTTGATTGTATTATTAAAGCGACATAATAAAAAAGACTAATACTTTTTTGTTATTTGAATTATTATGATAGATAGTAGAAAGAGATTTTTTCTTCTTGGGGCTAATGCCACTATTTTCCTTTTAGCAGGCTCTATCTTCTTTGTTGTTTCTTTGAAACCTTTAGCTTCTTGTCAACACAAGCCCGTAGAAAAAGTCAAGGTGAGGAAATTAGGTGGTGGATCTTATTTGAAATCAAATGAAGTTATCGATTTTATTAAAATTCAAAAGAATAAAAAATACACCAATAACGATTTTATAATTAAAAGAGCTCATTTACTCTCTCATCCAGCGATAATTTCTGCTGATTTATCTCAGCAACAAGAAACTATCACTATCAGTATTAAAGAGCGTAATTGCGTTGCTTTAGTGGAAGACAAACTCACCAATGCTATCTACGATGTGGATGCAGAGGCACAAATTATTTCACTAAAGAAATCACGGTGCCAGCAAGTCCCTCTCATTCGCGGTAATATCTCTAGCAGTGGCACTTCTATCAGTGAAGAGAACGTGAAACTTTTGCTAGAGCAGCTAGCCATAATGAATGAGACCTATCCTAGTTTAAGCACGCGTTTTTCAGAGATACGCATCAATAGTGAGGCAAGCCTGACTCTTTTTCTTGCTAATTCACATTTTCGAATAGACATACCATTTTCATTAGATCAGCTTATGATCCGCCGTCTTTATGCAACTGTAGCGTACGTAACGAGTCAAAAGACACAAGATGGCTGGGTAGACTTGCGTGGTCCAGAAGCTATTTTGTACCGAAAACTCTAAGTAGAAAGAGGAATATATTAAATTAAAATCATGAAAGAACATTATAGCGTCATTGATATTGGTTCCTGCGTATGCCGTGTAGTTGTGGGTCGGTTTTTATCTGATGGTAAACTCGATATTTTAGGAATTGGCTCGTCCCCTTCCCAAGGTCTGAAAGCTGGTACCATCGTCAATATAGAATCCGTAGCCCAATGTATCGCTGAGTCCATTCAAGAAGCTGAGCTAATGTCAGGAATAAATATTAAAGAAATTACAGCAAATATTAGTGGCCTTGCTGTGGATAGTCATAACTCTAACGGAGTTGTGGCTGTTAGCAATAAAGAGAGCACTGTATCTCATTCTGATATTATGCGGGTTATGGAAGCCGCCCAAAATATCCAACTCCAAAATGATCACAATATAATTCACGTTCTTTCTAGAGACTTCAGTCTAGACAATCATCAGGGCATTCGTGACCCAATAGGGATGACTGGGATTCGTTTAGAGGCTCAAGTGCATATTGTATCAGCAAGAAATACGGCACTGAGCAATATAGAAAAGGCATTAGCGATGAGTGGCATCCGCCTAGAATCTTATATCATGAGTTCACTTGCATGTGCAGATGCTTTACTTTGCACTGAAGAGAAAGACTTAGGTATGATTGTAGTCGACATAGGAGGAGGAGTAACTGATATTATATTTTATGTGGATGGCGGTGTTTGCTATTCGACAGTAATCCCCATTGGGGGTATGCACATTACTCAAGATATTTCAATGGGCTTGAAAATCCCTATCGAAAGTGCTGAGTTTGTTAAGAAAAATTACGGTTCATCTAAAGCAAGTCTTGTGGATCCTACAGAAAGAATAGAATTACCTAACACAAATCAACGCAGCTCGCGTTTCGTATTACGACAACAAATCACAGAGATTATAGAGGCACGCGTAAGAGAAATTTTAGAAATGGTTGATGAGGAATTACTTCGCTCTAAATATAAATCAACTTTTAACGGCAATCTTATCCTCTCCGGAGGGACTGCTCTCTTGGATGGGATAGATGATCTTGCTGAAGAAGTCTTAGGAATTAATGTATCTTCCCGCTATATTCAGAATATAACTGGCTTCGCAGAAAATGTGCAAACACCGGAATTTGCCACAGCGATTGGAAGCCTTCATTATATTAACCGCATGGGCGGACAAAAAACGGACTCTCAAAGAGCACAGCCAAAAAGACTTTTAAAACGTATTACAAATTGGTTAGTAGAGAATGTCTAAATAAAGGAGAATAAAAATGTTTGAAGAATCTTTAGAAAATAATTCACCAACTGTTATTAAAGTAGTCGGAGTAGGTGGTGCAGGAATGAATGCTGTTAATAGAATGATTACTGCAGGCTTAAAGGGTGTAGAATTCATCGCTGTAAATACAGACGAGCAAGTCCTAGAGAAATCAGGGGCAACACAACGCATCGCTATCGGTCAAAAAACTACCCGTGGTATGGGTGCTGGTGGAAATCCAGATATTGGTTACCGTTCAGCAATGGAAGATAAGGATAAAATTTCTCACTCACTGCGAGGAGCAGATATGGTTTTCATCACAGCTGGGATGGGTGGTGGTACTGGCACGGGGGCTGCTCCCATTGTAGCAGAAATTGCCAATGACTTAGGTGCCTTGGTTGTTGGAGTAATTACACTACCATTTATCGGGATAGAAGGTCAAAGACGCATGAAACTGGCGCAAAACGGATTAGCTATCTTACAAGATAAAGTGGACACATTAATTATTATCAAAAACGATTCTATATTTAAAGTAGTTGATCCAAAAACATCCGTTGACCTTGCATTTCGCATGATAGACGATATTTTATTAAATGCTGTTCGAGGTATTTCTGACCTAATCAATACGGCAGGATTAGTCAATGTAGATTTTGCAGATGTCCGGGCAATTATGGGAGAGACTGGCGAAGCAGTCATGGGAGCGGGTGAAGGTTTCGGAGAAGACCGGGCAGCTAAGGCGGTAAATCAAGCGATCCATAACTCTCTCTTAGAAGAAAATGGCATCGAAGGAGCTACTGCTGCCCTAATCAATGTATGTGGCAATGAAAACCTAGGCATTTTTGAGCTAAAAGATGTTGCTGAGTTAATTACTCGTCACCTAAACCCACAAGCAAACATCATCATAGGCCTCACTATCGATTCAGCTTTAAACGAACGCCTCAGAGTAACTGTGATTGCGACCGGCTTTCATGTTAGGCAAAGCAAAGCAAAAAAAGGACTAGACGAAAGAAAATCAAAATTAGTCATCCCACTGGAAGCAAGCAACCCCGATAATACTCCTTATTGGATGAATTATGGCACGAATGAAGAAAAATACATGGATAATAATCAAGTCGCTTCAAATGAAATTCTTTCCACAAATGAACGCCTTGCCTTACAAGATGTTCATAATGAATATCCAACGGAAAAAAAAGCAGAAAAAAGAAATAATGCCAAAGCACTTTACAACGAAGCAGATATTGATATACCTGCATACTTAAGACGTAAAAAAGTAAATTAAAATCCATTAAAAGACAGCAAGAAAATAACAAAAGTCTATCAGACTCCCTATGAATAACAAGGAAATTACAATTATTATGGGTAGCCAATCCGACATGCCTATTATGTCAGATGCTGCTAAAGTAATAGATGACTTTGGTCTCTCTTATGAAATGAATATTGTCTCAGCCCATCGCACTCCAGAACACATGTTCAGCTATGCGAGCTCTGCCTATGAAAAAGGCTTTAAAATTATTATCGCAGGTGCTGGCGGTGCCGCTCATTTGCCTGGTATGGTCGCTTCGCTCAGCACGCTACCGGTAATTGGTGTACCTCTACGCTCTAAAAACTCACTAGATGGCTGGGATTCTATTTTATCTATCTTGCAAATGCCGACAGGAATACCAGTAGCTACAGTCGCTCTAAATCAGGCAAAAAATGCTGCTTTATTAGCAATACGCATTTTAGCTATCTCTAATACAAAATTAGCAGAGCAAATGCAAAAGTTTATGGCAAAACAAAGAGATGAGGTCTTAGAAAAATCAAAAAGCATTTCAAAAAATACTGAAAACAACGTTTATTAAAATCATGAGTGCATTATTAAATTCAAAACTAAATATCAAAAAAAAGAAATATGAGCGGGCTCTAGTCTTATCAGGAGGAGCTGCACGAGGTCCCTACCAACTGGGCATTTGGCAGTATCTAGAAGAAATGGGCTGGAAACCTGATCTGATTTGTGGAACTTCTGCTGGAGCCTTAAACGCAATTCAAATCGGGTTTAAGAAAAGCATCGAAGAGATTAAAGAAACATATAAGCATATTGATAAAAAGAAAATATTACATGTATCGAATTGGGCAAAGTTTAAATTTATTTTTTTACACAAAGGACATGCCCCCCTAATACGGACAAAGAAAATAATAAAGATACTAGAGAAAGAATTTGAAAAAGGAAAAGAAAATCTTCGCAATAATGAAATAGAGATAGTTATTACAGCTGTCAATATTTTGAGCTCCAAGTTAGAATATTTTAATAACTCTGTTATTGATGTTGAGCATGCCATAGCTTCAGCGTCCATCCCCATTATTTTTCCTTGGCAATATATTGATAGGAAACCATATTGGGATGGCTCTGTCATGATGAATACACCATTATGGCCCGCTATAGAATCTGGTGCCAAGGAAATCATTGTTGTCCTTTCTTCTCCAGTAGGTAAAGAATCTTCGGCACAGGTACAAGCACCACGAACTCGCTTACAGGCAATAGAACGGATGATAGAGCAAAGATCTATTGCATCTTATGACTTTTTGCTAACCCATATCAACTGGTGTCAAGAAGAGAGCTCACGCAAAGGGATACTACAGGATATTTTTACAGGCCATGATTAAAAAGAAATAAAAATTATAACAGTTGCTCCAGCACGTATGCTATCATTAACCTCTAGTCTTAATTTTTCAGAAAGAATGCTTAATAGTTTTGTCAAAGAAGGTTATTTAGATGCTTGTAGTCAACTAAGTGAGCTTTTTGAATTTTACTAGGTCATTTGCGAGATGAACGGAATAGTAAACTACCCCTCTTGTAAGTGCTTATGTTTTACAAAAAAAATTCACCAATTTATTAGGAACAACTATTGTTTTAATAATTTCTCCACCTGCCTTCTCAATCGCAGCCTGCACATTTTCATCTGCCAAAGCAATCTTCTCTAATTCTTCCTTAGCAAGGCCTGCTTTAAGTTTTAGCTTGCTTTTGATTTTTCCATTTACTTGAATGACAAATTCTATTTCATCAAATTTTGTTTTTTTCAAATCATAATTTGGCCAATCAGCACTGCTAATGGTTTCTGAACATTCTAAAAGTTGCCAAAGCTCTTCGGCTAAATGAGGTGCAAAGGGTGCGAGCAATTTTACAAAAGACTCTGCTCCCTGCTTAGAAATTTGTTTAGAGTGATAGACTTCGTTTACAAAACTCATTAACGTAGAAATAGCCGTATTAAAAGAAAGGCTCTCAATATCCTCAGTGACTTTTTTTATTGTACGATGCAAAAGCTCTACTGTTTTTTTAGGAGACGCCTCAAGTAGTTTAGGATCAATTTTGTATCTCCTGCTATCTTGAGTGAAATCTTCAGAAAATTTAGCATCCCCCTCATCTAAAATAAAGAGCCGCCAGACACGCGATAGAAAGCGATAAATTCCTTCGATCCCATTTTGCGACCACGGTTTAGATTTTTCTAAAGGACCAAGAAACATTTCAAAGAGACGAAAGGAATCTGCGCCATATTTTTCGACTACATCGTCGGGATTAACAACATTGCCAAGCGACTTGGACATCTTCTGACCATCTGCGCCAAGTATCAAGCCTTGATGCACAAGTTTATGAAATGGTTCAACACTAGACACATAACCCAAGTCATACAAGAACTTATGCCAAAAACGAGCATATAGTAAGTGTAAAACAGCGTGCTCTGCCCCTCCAATATAAAGATCAACCCCCTTGCTTCCCATCCAATAAGCTTCTTTTTTGGGATCAACGAAGCAGCTTTTATTTTTAGGATCAATAAAACGTAAATAATACCAACAACTACCGGCCCACTGCGGCATAGTATTTGTTTCACGGCGAAGCTCTTGCTTATTTTCTCCATCCCCTGCCTGATAGCTTAGCCAGTCCTTCGCGTTGCAAAGGGCTGATTCTCCGGATGGGTCAGGTTGAAAGCTTGTAACTTCCGGTAGCTCCAAAGGTAGCTCTTGATCATTTACTGTATAATAATTAGCATCTTTATCATAGCTGATAGGAATCGGTTCTCCCCAATAACGTTGCCGCGAAAAAAGCCAGTCTCGTAAACCGTAATTTATTTTTGCTTCAGCTAGGCCCTGCTTTTCTAACTCTGCTATTATTTTTGGGATCGCTTTTTCACTAGTCATCCCATCTAAGATACCGGAATTAATATTGACTCCCTTTTTGATGTAGGCTTTTTTAAGATTAGTACTTGGAGTGCTAGCAGAGGGAGCGACAACTTGTTTAATGGGAAGATTAAATTTTTTAGCAAAATCATAGTCTCTTTCATCGTGAGCCGGCACTGCCATCACCGCCCCTGTACCGTATCCCATCAAAACATAATCTGCTATCCATATTGGAATTTTTTCTTTAGTCAATGGATGATAAGCATAAGCCCCTATAAAAACACCACTTTTTTGATTATCCTCAGCATCATTTTTATTGATCTTCCTCTCTAATTCCGAACGATTAGCTGTTGCTTCTATATACTCTAAGACTTCTTTTTTATTTTCAACTAAGCTTAGCTTTTCTGCTAAAGGATGTTCCGGTGCCAATACAATATAACTTACTCCGTAAATTGTATCTGCTCGAGTTGTAAATACTTCGATAAAATAAGGCTCTTCCTCGTTTTCTTCAATATTAGATTTAACATGATTAGATTTAGCATGAGTTTTCATATTAACTTCGAGAGAAGCTTTGAGTGGAAAACGAATCAAAGCTCCTTCTGAACGCCCAATCCAATTTTTCTGTAACTCCAAGGTGCCCTTTGGCCAATCAAGATATTTTAAATCATCCAAAAGGCGATCTGCATAAGCGGTAATTCGCAACATCCACTGACGCATAGGACGGCGTTGGACTGTGTAGCCCTTGTTTGTCCACTCCTCGACCTCTTCGTTGGCAAGGACTGCTCCTAATTCTGGACACCAGTTTACAGCTGCGTTAGAGAGATAAGCGAGGCGTTTGGAATTAATATAATCCCTAGCTTCTTTGCTATTCTCTTCTAATTCTGAGGGAAGCTCTAAATCTATGATAGGACAGGCCTTTTTCTTTTTTTCATCATAGTATGAATTAAAAAAAGCAAGAAATATCCACTGAGTCCAGCGATAGTAATCCGCGCGCGAGGTCGCTATTTCGCGGTCCCAGTCATAAGAAAGGCCGAGGAATTGTAACTGGCTGCGGATAGAATCGATATTTTC
>JABAAI010000042.1 GCA_014238825.1 Leptospirales bacterium | reverse complement strand
AATAAATGGTTAAGAAAAAACCAGCTAGAAGAAAAGTAGCTAAGAAAAAACCAGCTAGAAAAAAAGTAGCTAAGAAAAAAGTAGCTAAGAAAAAAGTAGCTAAGAAAAAAGTAGCTAAAAAGAAAGTAGCTAAAAAGAAAGTAGCTAAGAGGGGATTCTTTAAAGGAAGTACTAGTAAAAGAAGTGCTCCAAAGACTTCTTCAAATACTTTTGGATTTGGAGATTCTGGTCCATCGATTTTTTAAAGCATTACGTCGTAATGTCTTTTAACATATAAAGGCGTTGGATATATTGTACCAACGCCTAAGTTTCTTTATAATTAAGTTAATTTTAACTTAATTTCTTGTCCCATTTCTATAGTGCTGATAGTCTCTTCTTTATCTTTTGTAAATAACTTCTTATTAGCAATATCATTAGTACGCGCACCGCTACGAATAGCTTCATGAATAGCATTCTCGATTCTGCTAGCCGTTTCAGTCATATTAAAACTGTGAGCTAAAAGTAAGGCACCGGAAAGAATTTGAGCAATAGGATTTGCAACAGACTTACCTGCAATTTCTGGAGCACTACCACCGGCTGGTTCGTATAAGCCAAAATATCCTTCCCCACTTTTGTGAGATGACAAAGAAGCACTAGGTAGCATACCTAAACTGCCTCCCAAAATAGAGGCCTCATCACTGATAATATCACCAAATAAATTACCACAAAGAAGCACATCAAAATTATGAGGTGCCAAGATTATCTGCATAGCAGCATTATCTACGTAGAGATGATTTAATTCTACTTTCATTTTTTTAGCAATTTTTTGCTCTTCATTATATACCCTTGCTTTATCAATAACAACTTCACGCCAAAAGACCATACTAGACAGAACATTAGCCTTATCTACACTAGTAACATGTTGTTTGCGTTTGCTAGCAGTTTCCAAAGCTAATTGTGCAATTCGTTCAATCTCATAACGGTGATATTCCATCGTATCAAATCCTCGTTCATTTTGACCCTCACCATCTCTACCTGAAGGATTACCAAAATAAATGCCTCCGGTAAGTTCACGGAGCACCATAATATCTACTCCATCCTGCATTATCTCTTCACGCAAAGGACAGGAATGAGACAACTCTGGATAGGCCTTAACTGGTCTCATATTCGCAAAGAGATCAAAGTGCTTACGCAAAGGAAGAAGGGCTCCTCGTTCTGGTTGTTTATCTGGAGGAAGATGTTCCCACTTTGGTCCTCCAACCGAGCCAAAGAGAATAGCATCACTACTCTCACATAAGCTTAGAGTTTCTGCTGGTAACGCCTTGCCACACTTATCAATTCCAACACCTCCTACGGCTGCTTCTTCGAAAGAAAAAAGAGCACTTTTATCACCTAAAGCAGCTTCTAAAACATCTAGGCAAACAGACATCACTTCTGGTCCAATCCCATCTCCTGATAATACTGCAATTCGATGAGGCATATAATATATTTTTTAAAAATAATTTATAACACAAGGTTTTTTTATCACCTCAGCAAATAATTGCTGACGAATTATACCAAGTATAAAAATTTACTCATTAGTACATTTTTATAATGAAAATAACTAATAATTTTGGCAATAAATATAATTTTTGGAAGCTTATTTTGCTAATAAATCTATAATTTTTCGCTACTTTTTTTTAACAGTTAGTAGTATTAACACACAAAGTACATTGATTAGTAAGATCACAGGGAAATTTGAGAGCATAGGACCTAGTCAAATATATATCAATGTTAACGGCCTTGAGTACGAGATTCAAGTTTCCTTAGATGTCATTACTGCTCTGAAGAATACAAAAAAAGATAGTGATATTCAGCTTTATACTCACCATCATTTTCGCGAAAATGAACAAAAACTCTTTGGCTTCTTAGATAAAAGTCAAAAAATATTTTTCCAAGCACTACTTAACCTACGTGGCTTTGGACCCAGCTTAGCCCTTAGTTTGCTAAGTCATCTTCGCTCAGATGTCTTTTTATCTCTTTGTAGAGATAAAAATTTAGCGACATTGTGTCGTATCCCGAGAGTCGGTAAAGGCACTGCTGAAAGTATTATTTTTGAAGTTAATCGCCAAGCAAAAAAATGGGAGAAATTGCTAGATTCTGGGAACGACAAACAAAGTAAATCTAAATATAACAAAGAACAAGAACTAGCCTTAAATGCTTTGCTTCAATTAGGCTACAGAGAAAAAGAAGCAGAATTAGCTTTGCATAAAGTTACAATGCAAAGTACCTATGATGTCGACGCCGGCGCAGCAGAATGGATTAGATCCGCCTTACAAATTTTATAGCGAGAAGCCTTTTCTCTTATTTTCAAGTATTCTGAAACAGACTATTTTGCTCCTCTTTATTAGTCCTCTGCTTTGCCTTAAATAATACTGTTTGCATTTTTGTGTCTTCTGTAACATTATCTTCCAATTCTGTTAATTTATTATTAGCGCGTACTATCAAAGACTGCGGAAGTCCTGCTAAATGTGCCACATGAATTCCGTATGATCTATCAGCAATACCAGGCTTTACGCGGTGCAAAAATATAACTTTACCTTTTACTTCGTGTACCTCCATTGTTAGATTCAATATCCCATGATTTTTTCCTAATTCTGTAAGTTCATGATAATGAGTGGCAAAGAGAGTAAATGGTCTAGCATGCTTAGGATTATTAAGATGTTCTATAACCGACCAAGCTATCGCTAAGCCATCATACGTGGAGGTACCTCTCCCCACCTCGTCCATAACAACAAGTGATCTGGATGTACATTTATTTAAAATACGAGCCACCTGTAACATTTCTACAAAAAACGTAGATTCACCACGAGTTAAGTTATCCCCAGAACCCATTCGCGTAAGTATAGAGTCTCTAACTCCTAAACGTGCTTTTTTTGCAGGCACAAAGGAACCTATCTGTGCCATTAATTGAATAAGTGCAATTTGGCGAATATAAGTTGATTTACCTGCCATATTAGGACCTGTCAAAATACCGATGACATTCTCTTTTGCATCTAGATACAAATCATTAGGAGTAAATTGCTCTCCAGCCGATAAATAATGTTCAATAACAGGATGTCTGCCGTCTATAATTTCTATTATATCCTCTTTTATCCATTCTGGTCTAACCCATTCTCTCTTAAAAGCAATGTTAGCAAGAGATAGAAAAAAATCGAGTTCTCCTATCGTCCTTGTTAACTTTTTAATTAAAGTTGAATGGCTTATAACCAATTGACACAATATATTAAATCTTTCTTGTTCTATTTTATTTACGATTGTTTCTGCTTCCCTTATATTTACTTCAATATTGCTAAGCTCTTCATTACTAAATCTCTCGTATCCTACAAGCGTTTGCTTACGATAATATTCTTTAGGAAGATTCTTTGCTTGATGCCGACTAATTTCAATAAAATAGCCATGTAGTTTATTATATTTTACTTTCAAACTACTCATATTCGTTTTCTGTCTCTCACTCTTTTCAAAATCACTAATCCAAGTATTATCTGCTTTCATAGCTAGTCTGGCCTTATCAAGTCGCTCATCTAAGCCTTCTTGTATAAAAGGAGTATTACTGGGTAAAAAAGCGGGAGGCTCTGGATTTACTTCTCTCCCAATACGCATACAAAGAGAAGCAAGTTCTTCTGGAACCTTAAGATACACTCCATCTGCTAAGTTAAAGTGAGGATGTTGCTTGAATATTTCCGATAAAAACAGTGAAACTTCTAGCGTCTTTTGTACTGCGATTAAATCTCTAGGAGCAGCTTTCCCTGCAGTTATCCGTGACAAAATTCGTTCTAAGTCAGAAACCTCTTTTAAGTTTTTTGTCAATATTGCACATAATTTTTCATTAGCAACAAGGTATTCTATTTTAATATTACGTTTAATAATATCATCCACACTCAGCAAGGGAAACAATAGACTTTCTTTTAAAAAACGTTTCCCTATATTAGTTTGACAATCATCTAAAACATCATATAAAGTCCTCTTCGAGCCTCCTTCATTTTGATTATGCACAATATCTAAATATCTAATACTATATTCATCTAATTGCATAAACTGTGTTTCAATAGAACGAAAAAGAGGAGCTTGTAAAATAAACTTATCATTTGAATCAGGAAAATTTTTCTGTACATAATGTAAAATTAGAGATACAGCACCAAGAGAAATGCAAAAAGACTTATCATAGCCTAAACCCGCTAAATTTTGCTTGTACATGCTTTCAACTTGTCGACGACCCTCACTGGGTGACCCTCTCCAATCTTCAATAGCTACTATACGTTTTTGTTCAGGTACTGGAGTGATTTCATTATAGAGTTCTGTCGGAAGAAGTATTTCTCGAGGGGTAAACTTAGCGCACTGATCTCTGAAAACTTGCAAAAGATTTTCCCTAGTCTCTGGTATCGTTTTCTTAATTATGAATGAAAAGAAATCACCTGTAGATATATCTGCAAAGGATAATCCATAGCTATCATGATTTTGAACTAGTGCCATTAAATAATTATTAGCTATGGATTGTAGCAGATTCTCCTCGACTACGGTGCCGGGAGTAATGACACGTCGTACACGACGACACATTAAACGCGGATTCAGCGGATCAGGTTCTTGCTCAGCAATAGCTATTGAATATCCATTTTCTAGAAGGCGAGTCAGATAAATATCTGCACTATGATGAGGGATACCAGCCATAGGTATTTTACTTTGACGACTTGTTAATGCTATTTCCATAACGGGAGCAGCAGTAATAGCATCATCTAAAAATAACTCATAAAAATCACCCATTCGAAAAAATAATATTACATTAGGATATTGAGATTTAATATCCTGATACTGACGCATAACTGGAGTGTCTAGTGGGTCATGAGGTGTTTTGTTGACCATGGATAACTTAAAAGTACTCTTTTAGCATAGTTAGTCAAGAAATTTACTATACAAGCACAAATAATAATTTACTTTGGGTTATGCAGACTAAACTTACTGAGATGTTTAAAATACCTCTGCCAATACTTGGTGCTCCTATGTTTTTGATATCGCGTACCGACCTTGTCGTTGCTGTTTCTGAAGCTGGTGGAATGGGTTGTTTCCCTGCCGTAAATTACCGCACAATCACAGAATTAAAAGAAGCTATTAGCGAAATAAAGTCTCGCACGAAAGCTCCCTTTGGTGTAAATGTTATTTTTTCTAAAGTTCGCAATCCTCTCTGGAGTCAACAAATAGAAGCTTGTATAGAAGGGGAAGTAAAACTGATTATTACAAGTATGGGAACTCCTAGAACCATTTTATCTGATATTAAAAAAACAAGCACAAAAGTCTTTAGTGATATTATCACACTTCGACACGCCCTTATTGTTACTAAAGCTGGTGTAGATGGTCTAATACCTGTTTCACAAGGTGCAGGTGGACATGCCGGTACAATTAATCCCTTTAGCCTTATTCCATTTATTAAAAAAGAAACTGGCCTCCCCATTATTGCAGCTGGATGCATTACAAATGGACAGCAGATGGCTGCTGCTATGTCACTTGGTGCAGATGGCGTTTATGTAGGAACACGCCTTATTGCTACAACTGAATCTAAAGCACCTGATGAATACAAGCAAATGATATTAGAATCAATTCCAGAAGAAATTGAATATACAGACAGAGTTTCAGGTATTCATGCTAATTGGATGAAAAAAAGCTTAAAAAGATTCGACAGTGGCAAAAATGCTAAACAATGGAAGGATGTCTATTCTGCTGGACAAGGTGTTGGCCAAATCAATGAGATAAAAGGAGCCAAAATACTTATTAACGAAATGAAACAAGACTACTTATCCACTATAAAAAACTTACCTCGTTGAAAATAAAAAATACAAATAGAATTAACATCCTTAGTCCCATTTTAATCAATAAAATTGCGGCGGGTGAAGTTATAGAAGGACCATCTTCCGTAATCAAAGAATTAATTGAAAACTCCTTAGACGCAGGAGCAAATTCCATACGAATAAAGACAAAAGCCGCTGGAACAGAAAGCATTATAGTCGAAGATGATGGCCATGGGATTTATGCAGAAGATTTAAAAAAAAGTATTACCCGTCATGCTACATCAAAAATTTCAAATTTAGAAGATTTAGAAAAAATAACTAGCCTTGGCTTCCGTGGCGAAGCTCTAGCCGCAATAGCTTCAATTTCTCATTTGCAAATAAAAAGTTGCCATAAAGATGAACAAATTGGAGCTGAAATTACTTACAGAGGAGGTCAGGTATTAGATGAAGGAGTCAGCAAACATGCCCAGGGTACTACAATTCATGTTAATAATCTCTTTTACTCGACCCCAGCAAGACGAAAGTATCTTAAATCTATCCGGGCAGAAAATGTTAAAAACTATAAAGAGATTATACGCCTAGCTATCGCTGTCCCAAACGTTAAATTTAGTTATTACAGAGACGAAAAAGAACTTCTATCTTGTCCTAAAAATCAAAGCTATAATGAAAGAATTTTAAGTTTATACGGCAAATCATTAGAAAACAAATTAATAGAAGTAGAGACGGAAGGAGAGCAAATAGAACTTCTTGCTTATATTTCTACTCCTGAATATTTTCGAGCTACTAGAGACTTACAGTTTTGCTTTGTTAATAATAGAGCTGTTGAAATAAAAAATCTTTCTTTCGTTGTTCGCAAAGCCTACGGAGAACTAATTGCGCACGGCATGCAACCCTGTTTTTTTATTTTCTTAAATATAAACACCACACGGCTTGATATTAATGTCCATCCTCAAAAAAGGGAAGTTCGTTTACTTGATCAATCCTTAGTACAAGGTATTATCTATAAAGCAATTACTAATGCCTTCCGCTCCAATGCTCCAATAAATATAAACCAAGTAACACACACAAACCATCCTTTCACTAACCAAAATCAAAACTATAATCAAGGCGTTTTATTAGAGACTGGATTGCAATACACATCTCCTTACACAATGAATCTTAATAGCAAAGATTATCAGAATAAAGGCGCTAATGATGAGTCCATTTTTCAGAAAGAAGAGATGGTCGAAGGGATAGTATCTAAAAAATCTAATGAAGCAAGCACCGAATCATCTGAGCAAGAAAAAGGAGAGATAAGCTCACACACCAGAATTAAATTCACTCGTCACTTTGGAACTATTTTAGGTACTTATGTTTTAGCAGAAGGAAATGATAATATGTATATTATAGATCAACATACAGCACATGAACGTATTAATTATGAAAGAAATCTCAAACAAATGGAAAAAATAAAAAATAAAAACCAGGAACTTTTAGAACCAATCTTGATAAATTGTCTACCAAATGAACTGGAGGATATTTTAAACTGCTCTGAAAAGTTAAAAGAAAATGGCTTTTTTATAGAAGAAATAGGACCTAGAAGCTATCGCGTACGAAAAGTACCTGCTTATTTAGAACCAGGTACAGAAATAAAAATTTTAACTCTTTTAATTCAAAAAATCATAGAAGGTGAAAATGACTTACACGTCTATAAAAATTACTCAGCAATGAAAGCTTGCAAAGCATCTATTAAAAAAAATGATTATATAAGCAATGAACTTTTAGCTGATATATTAAAAGAATTGCCTCTATGTAATGAACCAGGACGATGTCCTCATGGTCGCCCAACAATGATACAAATATCTAGAATGCAATTAGATAGAATGTTCCATCGTTCTTAATAATGAAAAATATGCAAAAATCTAAAAAGTGTATAGTAATTGCAGTTACTGCTAGTATTGCTGCATATAAAATTTGTGACTTAGTACGTGTCCTTACAAAACAATCCTATTCTACTCAAATTTTAATGACAGAAAATGCACTACGCTTTGTAAGCAAATTAAGCCTTGAAACCCTAAGTAAAA
>JABAAI010000041.1 GCA_014238825.1 Leptospirales bacterium | reverse complement strand
GAGATTAATCTGCTAAAGCAGATTAACTTTCGATGAGAGGCGGGCTGGATTATGTCGCATTAAAAAACGGCTTTTCTAAATTTGCAAGAAGTTCTAAATTCTGAAAGCGAGAGTCAATCTGTTTTTTTGGTTTGTTTATCTAAGCAAGCTTGTTAATCCAATTCTAAGATAAGTAGTCTTTGATTTGATAGTCTTTCATTCCTTTATAGATAGTTTGTCTAATGCGACATAATCCAGCCCGCATCTTATCGCAGCAAAACCCTGAGGTTTTGCATCTACGGGTACAGAAGATAATTTTTAATTTATTTGCAACCCTGAGGTTTTGAATTTGCCCTCGTTGCAAAGTGCTTGCCAAAAGAAGATATGTTTTGGTATTATGTCTCTAATGGCTCTACTGTCTGGCTTATTAAAAGAATTTTATAGTTCGCGTCTATCATATTTCCCTATTCTTGATAGCAATAGTTCGCAAGTCGAGAGCAAAAATAATGAGCAAGCTAAACTGATAGGCTTTCTTAGTCGCAAGTCTCTCTCTCTTTGGGCTGCTGATATAAAGCGTCTTAATAGGGAGTATAAACGCATACCACCAGAGCTCCTTAATAATAGCTTGAGTTCTACAGAATTATTACAGGCTCTACCAGCAAACGAAGCAATACCTGTTTTAGATAATAGAGGGCTTAAGGTGGCGTTATGGGATGAGGATCAGTTTATTGAGGCCTTAGGGAAGTTTTCTAAAAATTCAAAAAAGACTTCAAAGAAGACTTCAAGCAAGACTCTATCCTCAAAAAAAGCAATCCCACAAGAAAATCGTCAGTTAGCCGATAATTCGCGTTGGTTAGCAGGATTATTGATAGGTTCCATTCCTTGGCCACTTTATGCCTGTGATATAAATGGGAGAGTGCTGTTTTTTAATGAACTTTTTGAAAAGAAAATATTATCAAAAACTAAAGCTAAAAACTCACTTCGCTATATGGAAGACTATCTCATCGAGCTTGTGCAGAAATTATTAGCAAAGTCTTTTACAGACTATCCAGAAAATCAAAGTGATCTGGATTTGAGTACTCATGATAGCTCGCTTGGACATTCGATAAGGATCATAAGTATAAAAGAAAGAGAGAGTGTCTATAGTTATTTTTTTATATTCCAAGAAGAGAACGACCCTACTTTTACATCAGAAATAAACAGGCGTCTCTCAAGTGGGAAAGCATTAAAAGGGATTATTAATGAAATAGAAGGGCGTACTATTTTTTCAGCACTAAAACGTAATGGCGATAACATTTCTCATACCGCCAAAGCTCTAAAAATAAAGCGTTCTACTCTCCAGAACAAAATTAATTATCTCAACATCAGCAAAAAATTTGGTAATATAGGGACTGGTATAATTCATCGTAACCGTCGCTAAAATCATTCACGGGATCACCAGAATTAAAAAAACAGACTAAAGCTATAGCTCAGGATGGAGCTGTCATAAAGCAAAAAGATAAGAAAAATATTCGTACAAAAAATAAAAATGACTTGTAAAGTGAAGCCATACAAGAGACAAAGTGAAGGTAAGTTTAGTACACAATACTACATACGTAAATAAAGGAAATAAGATAGATAAACGTTATTTTTAAAACTTATTCTTTATGGCTAAGTTCCCAAGATGGTCTTCAATAGTGAAAATGTAAAGTTCTTAGAAGATATTTATCAAAAATTCCTAAAAGGTAATGGCGATATTTCCTCTGAGTGGGTTAAATATTTTAAGAGCCTAGAAAATATAGAGTTTAGCTCCTCTTCAGACTCTGGCCTTACGCCTGCGATGATTCCGCCTGCAAATGCTAATGGGAGTGTTCCTTATACTAATAAAGATATCGGAGTACAGTCCTTAACAGAGTCTTATCGTCGTTTTGGGAATTTGTCTGCTAATCTTGATCCCTTGGGAGTTCAAAAAAGGAATAGAGAACTCCTTGACCTAAAAATTTACGGTTTGTCAGAAGCTGATTTAGACCGCACTTTTCCGAGCCCACTTTCAGGTCTAAAAAAAGCAAAGTTACGAGATATTATTAAAAAATTAGAGGAATGTTATTGTAGCTCCATTGGGATAGAATATGCTTATATTCGAAATACAGAAGAGAGGAACTGGTTAGAAGAGCGTATAGAGTCGTCTAATCATTCCACTTCCAATTCCAATTCTACTTCCTTAGATAAAACCACGCGCTGTAGATTGTATGAAAAATTAGTTCAATCTGAGACTTTTGAAGAATTTTTGGCAAAAAAATATATTGGCAAAAAACGTTTTTCTATTGAGGGATGTGAGGCTTTTATTCCCCTTATGGATACAGTTGTCGAAGAGTCGGGTAGATTAGGGATAGGATGTATTGTGATGGGGATGGCTCATCGTGGCCGTTTGAATATGCTGGTAAATATACTTAAAAAACCTGCTAGTCTTATTTTTGCTGAATTTGATGAGAATTATGATTATAGAACTATAGACTATGCTGATGTAAAATATCACTTGGGCTATTCCTACGATCATTTTACTACTTCCGGAAAGAAGGTTCACCTTTCTCTTGCCTTTAATCCTAGTCATCTAGAGGCCGTAAATCCAGTTGTTCTCGGCTCTATTCGTGCTCGCCAAACTAAATATCAAGATAAGACTCGCAAAAATTTTATGCCCCTTCATATTCATGGAGATGCTGCCTTTATGGGACAAGGGGTAGTCTCAGAAACTTTGAATTTGTGCAATTTGAAGGGCTACAGTGTTGGCGGGACTCTTCATGTGGTAATTAATAATCAGATTGGTTTTACAACTTTACCACCTGAATCGCGCTCCACAGAATATGCTACAGATATAGCTAAGGGTTTTCAAATACCTATTTTTCACGTAAATGCAGATGATCCAGAGGCCGTCTATCGAGTAACAAAGCTTTGTCTTGAATATAGGCAACGATTTTCTAAAGATATCATTATCGATCTTATAGGATATCGTCGGCTTGGGCACAATGAAGCTGACGAACCGGCTTTTACTCAACCTCGAATGTATGATAAGATTAAAAAACATCCTAAGGTTGTTCAGGTTTACAGAGATAGGCTACTACGATATCTAGATGTAACAGATAAGGACTTGCAGTCTATTGAAAAAGAAACCCTCATAAAATTAGAAGAGACCTTTACGACTTCTCGTGAGAATAAAGTGAACATGAAAGTTGATACGATGAAAGGGGTGTGGGCTGGTTTTACTAAGGAAAATATCTCCAAAAAATTTCAGAAAAGTATTTTAAAAAAGCAATTAGAGCAGGTAGTAAAATCAATTACTAATGTCCCTAATGATTTTAATATACACCCTAAGCTGTCTAAACTGCTAGAAAATCGTAAAAATATGTACAAAGGCAAATTAGGCATAGACTGGGGTTTTGCCGAAGCACTTGCCCTTGGATCAATTTTAGAAAGTAAACATAATATAAGACTTTCTGGTCAAGATGTTAAGCGAGGTACTTTTTCTCATCGCCATTGTTCTCTTATTGATATTAAAAATGAAAGGGAATACTATCCTCTTAATAATATTTCAAAAGATCAGGGACGCTTTGAAGCCTATAATTCTCCCCTTTCAGAGTTTGCTGTGCTTGGTTTTGAATATGGCTACACTCTTGCTGACCCAGCCTCCCTAGTTATTTGGGAGGCTCAGTTTGGAGATTTTGCTAATGGCGCTCAGATTATATTTGATCAATTTATTTCTAGTTCAGAAACTAAGTGGCATCGTTTGAGCGGTCTTGTTGTGCTTTTACCTCATGGCTATGAAGGACAAGGGCCAGAGCATTCCAGTGGGCGTTTAGAAAGGTTCTTGCAACTTTGTGCAAACGATAACATGCAGGTATGTAATTGTAGCACGCCCGCTCAATATTTCCACCTTCTTCGGCGTCAAATTTTATGTGATTTTCGCAAGCCATTAATTGTAATGTCCCCTAAAAAACTTTTGCGTCTGCCAGCAGCAAACTCAACTTTAGCAGATTTACTTTCTAATTATTTTCAAGAAGCTATGCCAGATATTGATGGACCAGATCCTAAAAAGGTAAAACGTCTTCTTTTCTGTTCTGGCAAAATTTATTATGATTTACATGAGAGGAGGCAAAGAGAAAAAAAGGAAGATATTGGTATCATGCGAATCGAGCAACTCTATCCTTTCCCTACAAAACAAATTGAGAAGATACTGAAGAATTATTCGAACGCAAAGGAATTTTATTGGGTTCAGGAAAGCCCCATAAATCAAGGCTCTTGGTTCTATATAGAAAAACATCTTCAGAATGTTATAACTAAAAAACATAATATAGTTTGTATTGCACGTTTAGAATCTCCTAGCCCCGCTGCCGGTATCTTTAAGGTACACCAAAAGGAAACAGAGGAATTGATGTTTAAAGCTATAGGCTAATGTGTGAGGCATGCGTTTTTTATTTATAGACCTTGACCTCCCTCAAACGCGAGCCCTGTCACGAAGTAAATCTATTTTCTTGCTTCGCTTTGGTATCTATAATTTAATAGAGCTGATTTCCCTTGCTCATAAATCAGCTGAATTTTATTTCCTACACCCAGACAAGACATACGAAAAAGAAATTTCTAAAATGCACGGCTTTATTGCGTACCAAAGTACACAGGGCAAAGATATCAATGTATTTTCTTGGCAAGAAAACCTAAGCCAAAAAAATAAAGATATTGAAAATCTTAGAATGAGTTATACAGATATTTTTTTATCTTCATCATTTGAGCCTTCTTTAGTATTAAATAAAATTGAACCTAGAATTAAAAAAGATATTCCACTCTGGTGCAAAGCAAATGCTCGCTTTCTTATAAGCAATTTTTCTAAAAGAAAATTTTGCATCGAAGGGAAACGGCAATCTTTATATATTCATAAAAAAGCTAAGATATCCTCAGGAGTAATATTTGATACTCGATCTGGACCAATTGTTATTGATAAGGATGTTCAAGTTAAAGCTTTTAGCCACCTTTGTGGTCCTTTATACATTGCACCCATGGCTCAGTTAATTAATGCTAGATTGTCTGGAGGAACAATTATCGGTAAAAATACACGAGTGGGAGGTGAAATTCAAAACTCAATTTTTGGAGATTTTAGCAATAAGTATCATGAAGGTTTTATCGGCCATAGTATTATTGGCAACTGGGTAAATTTAGGAGCAGCTAGTACTAATTCTGATCTTAAAAATAATTACGGGGAAATCAGAATAGAACTTCCTCAGGAGAGAACATCATCATCTAATTTGCTAGCTTACAGCACGGGACGTAAGAAGTTTGGTGTTATCATTGGGGATAATGTAA
The DNA here is from genome assembly GCA_014238825.1 of Leptospirales bacterium. Taxonomy (GTDB): domain Bacteria; phylum Spirochaetota; class Leptospiria; order Leptospirales; family Leptonemataceae; genus JABAAI01. The sequence continues at coordinate 2,606 of JABAAI010000041.1, read as the reverse complement.
AAACAGCGATTGGCACTATGTTGAATTGTGGGACGGTAATTGATTTTGCTTGCAACGTCTTTGGTGGGAATGTGCCCAAGTATTTGCCGCCTTTTTCTTGGGGTGCTAATCCGAAAGCGATGGCTTACGAGCTAAAGAGATTTATAAAAGATTCTGAGTATTCAGCAACACGTCGTCAGCAGAAACTAAACGATGCTTTTTATAGGATTGTAGAGGATCTATATGAGAAATTATTAAGTGACTGCTATCGCTGCTAGCATTTTAATATAATGCTAATAGAACCTTAATTGATTACTATAAACTAACTATGAAAGCATTTATTTTTGCTGCTGGTTTTGGAACTCGTATGAGAGATTTGACTTCGGCTAGACCTAAACCACTTTTGGTATTAGGGGGCTTTCCTTTGCTGGCTTACAATCTGTTTGTTCTCTCACTTTGGCAAGTTGAAGGACTCATTATAAATACTCACTATCGTGGTAATATGATTCGTAAATATTTGAAAACATTCCCTTATTTTCCAATTAATTTTTCTGAAGAGAAAAAGATTCTAGAAACTGCAGGTGGACTCAATAATGCTCTATCAAGTGGACTCTTAAATCTAGATGATAAAATTATTGCCCTAAATTCAGATTTAATTTTTTTACCACGATTAGAGGATAGTCCTACTATAAACCCATTAGATCAATTAAAGCAAAGCAATGCGGCCTTATTTTTAGCGAAAGCTGATTCAAGAAATAAGATGACTAAGCTTTACTTTAGAACTAAGCAAGATAAAATATCAGGAATACAAACGATGGCTGAGCCGTTTAGAAGCATACAGTTTTCTTCTAATAAAGAACTAAGCAACAGAGAGGCGAAGTCTCGAGAAAATTATTATTATATTGGTTATTCTCTTCTTTCATTAATAGGACCATCTAAGCTAGCAGTCGATCAATCTGAAAAATTAACTAATTTATGGCGGGAAGATGACAAAAATAATTTGCTAATAGGGAAAGTATTCAAAGGGCAACATTGGAGTGTTGGTGATATTGAATCTTATCAGAAACTAAGTCCAAATTTTGATTTAGTTTTTAGTAATAGTTTAAAAAAAATCGGTCTTGCTACGAAATGGGATAACTTTATCGCTGGATGGCCACAAGCGCAAAATTAAGAGCTAAGCAAGCAAGTTTATTATTAAAACTTGTCCAAAGTATCCTAAAATCATTATGACTTTACAACTGTAAAGTGTGTATAGCAAGATAAATATTAAAAAAAGATTGCAATTAATTTGTTTTATGTTATAATTTGCGTATGGATCGTTTGAAACAAACTCTTTTAGATACTAAAGAAAAAAAACTCGACCTTGCTCAAGATAAAATCGAGGTGATTGGCTTAACTCTTATGTCATGCTTAAAACGAGTCGCTAAGTTCTGGGATACAGATATTATGTCTTTAGATTATGAGATATTAGAAGAGGGGAAGAGACGTCTATTTAAATCAGAACCTTATCGCCTGCGGGTAAAATTACTATCTAGCACTGATAGTCTAGCAGAGTTGAGAGTATTTTCTCAAAAAATAGGAATGGGTGAACGCCTTTTGGATAGTGATTTAGATGAATATATTATTCCTAAAAATAAAGATGGATATGTAGTTATTCGCAGATATTTTGGTGGGAGCTATCTCTTTGTATTTCCTCCCATCGGTAATGGTAAAGCATTACCGCAAGAAGGTGTAGTTCGCAAACTGCGACATCAGAAAATTGAACATTTTGACGAGGCACTTTTAAATGAAATTGTTAACGAAGCAACAGGTACAGGAGTTAAAATTTCTGATGAGCGTCCAGTCGAAGGTAATGAAAGTAATTGTAAAATAGAAATCACTGCTGATCGCATGAAGGTATATGGTTATATTAGTCCGCCTCGCCAAGGTGGGCGACATTTACAGGTACAGGATATTGTAGGGATGCTTGCTGCTAATAAGGTAGATACTGGTATCAATGAAGCAAGGATAGAAAAGCAGTTGCTAGAAGAAAATATAAAAAATAAATTACTACTAGCAGAGGGGACTAAAGCAATTAATGACGCGGATGCTAAAATTGATTATAAGGTAAACCTTAAAAAGGGTGTCATGCATCTTCAAAAAGATAGTCACGGTAATATAGACTTTAAGAATCTAAGTACAATTGAAAACGTTGTTGTTGGTCAAATTCTTGCGGAAAAGATCCCATTGAAGAAGGGCAAGATTGGCTATACGGTCTTCAATGAAATGGTGCCACCACGTAAAGGTAAAGATATCAAACTTAGGGCATCTAAGGGTACTTCACTTATAGAAGACGATACTAAAATTATTGCGACCATTAATGGTCAAGTCGTCTATAGAGGTGGGAAGCTTTCTGTAGAACCAGTCCGTCGTATTCCCGGCGATGTTGGTCCTAAAACAGGTAATATTAATTTCATAGGCTCTGTATACGTTGGAGGCTCTCTCTTAAGTGGTTTTGAAATCAGGGCATCTGGACATATAGAAATTCAGGGGAGTGCTCAAAATTGTCTAATAGAAGCTGGAGGAGATATTGTTGTTCGGACAGGTGTTAATGGTGCTAAGATAGAGACAACAGGGGGAGAAGTTGT
>JABAAI010000040.1 GCA_014238825.1 Leptospirales bacterium | reverse complement strand
CTATTTCGAAGTCCTTATGTAAATATCTGTAGTCGTAAATTTAGCGTGATTCCTAATAAAGGGGTTTTACTTACCGGTTATTCAGGTGATATAGATAGTAATACAGATCATAGGCTTGTTTTGTTGGATTCTAATAAACTTACAAAAATAAAACAAAGCAAAGTAGATGTACATTGGGCTACTCCTCTTATTTACCGTGATAATAAGATATTTGCATTCACTAAAGTAAAAGATAAGTTTTATTTAGCACGATTTGATACCAATTTAAAGTTAGAAATACAGAGTAAAGATTCCATTAATCCATACTCAGACTTAAGTTTTTACAAGAATAAAATCTATCTTACCGGTCAATCAAGAAAGGACAGCACAACAACAATTCATGTCTTTTCTCGAGAAAAGCTTAGCACGATTAAGGCAATAAAACCGTAATTATTTAGAGCATCAGAAATGCTATGCGCGCAGTCTATTTAATTGGAATAGGCGGTTCAGGTATGGAACCTTTGGCTCATTTTGCTAGAGCTAGCGGGTTTATAGTGGCTGGTTCAGATCCAAAATTAAGCCCTAAGCAAAAGGCAGACTTTGCAAAAGTACATATTAAATTCCATGAGAAAGCAAATCCCAAGCATTTAGCAAGCTATGATACAATAGTTTACAGTACTGCGATTCCCTCAGATCATCCAGAAATGACTCACATTCGTTTGATTCTAGAGAAAGAAAAGGAAAGCTCTATTAAGCTGTTACATAGAATGGATTTTCTAAATATTTGTTTGCAAAAATGCTGGCAAAGCTTTGCAATAGCTGGAACCCACGGTAAAAGTTCAAGTACTGCTATGCTGGCTTGGATATTAATGCAATTCAAGGTTGACCCTTGCGTTATACTTGGAGCGCGTCCTTTGTTTATGCAACATAGCTATGCCCTTGGGTCTGATAAAATTGGTGTATATGAAAGTGATGAGTCTGACGGGTCATTTTTAAAAAGTAAAGCAAAGTTACGTTTGGTATCAAATATAGATGCGGATCATTTAGATTTTTATGGCGATATGAATGCTCTGAGTGCGGCCTTTGCTAAATTTTGTATAGCAAGTAATTTGCTCTGTCTTAATATTCAAGATAATCGTTTAGAGAAAATAAGCAAATTAAAAAAACTGAGTGCAAAACTTGTATTTTTTTCTTGCTTCGAAAGTGATGCTGAAATGAGATACTATGCTAATTCAAACCCTCAAGAGATACCTCATTATACAGGATACTTTATATCAGATAGTAATTCACTTGAGATTTTTGTTAATAATAGAAATGAAGAGGAAGAGAAAAATGGAAAAGATATAAAACACAGCCTTATTTCTCTAGGTAAACTCCATTTAAAATTAATAGGCCCCCATTTCGCCAAGAATGCTTTAGGAGTAATGGCACTCGTTGCTGAGGCAGAGCGAGATGGTTTTATTGATATTCCAGATTTCACTATAGAGAAAATGTTGGAAATCATGAATGCTTTCCCCGGTTTAGAAAGAAGATTGCAAAAGATAGCAAGCATTAAGGGAATGAGTATTTATGATGATTATGGACATCATCCTACTGAAATAGAATGCGTTATAAGTTCTCTTAAAAGATATCAAGCTACTAAAGGACGCTTAATAGTTATTTTTCAACCTCATCGCTATACGCGCACTGCCGCTATGTATAAATCATTTGCAAAGTCTCTTGCTCTTGCAGATTTTATATATCTATTACCAATTTATGCTGCTTCTGAAAAGCAACTGGATAATGTATCATCTCATTTGATTTTGGATTGTATGAGTTCCTATGCTCGCGAGGATGCTTGTCAAGTTATCGCAGAGCAAGATATTCAAGGAATATTAACCGGGGCTAGGGGCAAAACTCAAGAAGGGGATATTCTCCTTGCTCTTGGTGCGGGAAGTATTTCTCAAATAATTCGTTTAGAAGTAAAAAAGATATTAGAAGAATAATCATATTATTGCTGGTATAAAGCAAATTTTTAGCTTTTGATCTTTTGAAAATGCAGAGCCATCATATCTCCTTGCTTTAGTTTTTTTACAAGCCAATCAGCTAAAAATTTAGCTGTCTTATATAAGTAACTAGCATCCTTCTTTTTTGTTAAGCCTGAACCATAACTTACTGATGATATTAGTCGGAAACCAGCTTTTTTTGCCATCTTTGTAATCTGAGCCTGATTAAAGAAATAGAGATGCTCTGGAACATTCATAAAACGCCAATTTTTTCCTTGTAACTTGGCTAAGTAATTGTAACAACAAGTAGATATTATTAGATGCCCATCTGCTTTGAGTAATTTTACACTGCGTTTAAAAACTTCGTATGGATTATGCATATGTTCTATGGATGCCCATAAAGTAATTAGATGATATTTTCCACTCCGGATCGAAGACTTAGAAAACCAATCACCTAGGTGTATTTTGAGGTTACGTTTCCTCGCTGCGAGGACAGGTCCTTTTGCGAGGTCTATACCTTCTGCTTGCCAGTGTCTTTTTTTTATTAGTTCCACAAAATAACCGGCGGCACAGCCTAAATCTAGTGAGTGCAAAATTTTGTGCTTTTTCTTAAGCCCTCTTTCGTGTTTCCAAAAATTTAAATCACTAAGATTCTTTTCATAAACACGACAAATTTCATTACGAACACTTTCACTATAGTAGTTGTCATAGCCGCGCTCATTTCGCTTGAGAAAATAGGTGTCACTGTAGTATGGCTTCACAGCTGTTATATTTGGTTGCGGATTCACTTGCTTTAAGCCACAACTGCTACAAGAAACTACTTGAAATTTTTCGTTACGAGTAGAATTTATGTTAAAGAGATGTGTGAAGTTTCGAGAGTTGCAGAGATTACATGGTATTTTGCAATGGAGGGTTTTCATACAAGGTTTTTATTATTTTCGTCTATTTCTAAAATTTTTACTATCCTTTTTAAACTATGAATCGTCGCAATTTTTTCAATTCAGGATTAAAAGAAATTTTACATCAATTTATGCTCAGTCCAGTTGGAGAAGTTGTTTCTAGACAACTTCAATCATTTGCCAATTTATTATCCCCTAAGGATTTGAATGCCTATAGAAAAGAGGCTATAGCATCGATTACGGGTGCTAAAAATGAACCCGCTGTCTTTCGTAGACCTCCTGGTTCTCTAGCTCAGGAAGAAGAATTTAATTTAGCCTGTACTCGTTGTGGAGATTGCATTGTGGCCTGTCCTCACCTGGCAATTCATGGCGATGAGGATACTGGTCCATTTATTGATCCAAATAAAGCAGCCTGTCACCTTTGTCCTGATTTCCCATGTATCGCAAGCTGTCAGGAAGGGGCCCTGCAAGCATTTGAAAAGTTTGCCCTGCCCAGTTTTGGTGTTGCAGAGTTGATTGTTAAAAATTGCAATAATACTAAGCAGGCATTATCTTGTGATGCTTGCTATCAAGTTTGCCCCGTTTCAGAAGCCATTATCGTAGCTGATGATGCTAGTGGAATTCCTGAATTTACAGAAAATTGCACTGCTTGTGGTCTTTGTAGAATGGTATGTCCTACAATTCCAGTTGCCATAGAAATAGCCTGTGAAAAATAGGTAAGTGTAAATCTTTATGCAAATAATATATAATTTTATGATTCTCTGTCGCAGTGTCGCTCTTTGGTTCACTACGATAGTATTAATGTCATATACGTATTTCATGATTATTATCGCTAGTCCTTTTCTTAAAGTATTTGGTATAAATGATGGAACTATAATATATACAGTCACTAAACTATTGCTTTGCTTAGGCAGAATCAAAGTAGCTATACAGGGATTTGAAAATATTACTGCTGATCGATCATGTATTATATTGTCAAATCATACTAGTATGCTTGATGTCTTTATTTTACAAAGAATAATCACTAAAAAACTGAATATGACCTGGCTTGCAAAAAAATCATTATTTTCTATTCCAATACTAGGAAGGATCTTAAAAAAAACAGGTGGAATCCCTCTTGATAGAAGTTCTATCAAAGAATCTTACAAAAGTATTTATGCTATGATGGAAATGATGAAAAGAAATCACACAGCACTTACTATTTTCCCTGAAGGCACTCGTAGCTATTCTAGTGGTCAACTACGTCCTTTTAAGAAAGGGGCTTTCATCGTTGCTTTGCGGATGAATATACCGATTCAGCCCATAAGCATAAAAGGAATTCATAAGCTAATGCCAATGCAAAAAGGGAAATGGATACAGCGTATTTATCCTGGTGAAATAAATGTTAAGATTCATCCCCCTATTGAAACAGGTGATTATGAAAATAAAACAGCAAAAGAACTTAGTGAATACGTTCGCGGTATAATTGCTGCCCCCCTTGCTGAGAACTAAAATAAATTACAAATGACAATAGTTCTATTTTTATCAGCCCCCGTAGCTCAGTGGATAGAGCAGTGGTTTCCTAAACCGTGTGCACAGGTTCGATTCCTGTCGGGGGCATAAGTAAGATGATTTCTAAAAAATTGATAGAAAGATTAGAGCAAGAAAAGCAACAATTTTATGAGATTGAAGAAAAGTTAGCTGATCCAGCTATAAGCACTGACCCATTGTTGCTCAAAAAAACAACTCAAGAACACGCTAAATTAGATAGCAAAGTAAAAGAGATAAGCTCCTATTTGAATTTATATAAAGAGTGGAAAGAAACAGTAAAGCTTTGTGAAGATGAAAAAGATGCTGAAATCAAATCATTAGCAGAGACTGAGGCTAATGAATTAGCTAAAACTATCCAAAGTAAAAAAAAACCAATAGAGTTATTGCTGATTCCACCTGATTTTAATGAAGGCCGTAATGTCTTTTTAGAAATTCGAGCTGGTACAGGTGGGAATGAAGCGGCTCTTTTTGTCTCTGATTTAATGCGAATGTATCTTCGTTTTGCTGAAAAAAAATCTCTTAAGACTGAAATTATTCATAGTAGCCCTACAGAATTAGGAGGATACAAAGAAGTTATTTTTCTAATTGAAGGAAAAGATGCTTATAGCTTATTGCATCAAGAAGGCGGAGCTCATCGCGTACAAAGAATTCCTGTGACAGAAAGTAATGGCAGGCTTCATACAAGTGCTGTTACGGTTGTAGTACTTGCAGAGCAAGAAGAGAGTGAAGTAGAAATCAATGAATCTGATCTTAAAATAGATGTTTTTCGTGCCAGTGGGGCGGGGGGGCAGCATGTAAATAAAACAGAATCAGCTATTAGAATTACACATCGTGCTAGTGGTCTTGTTGTTTCATGTCAGGATGAGCGCTCGCAACATAAAAATAAAGCACGTGCAATGGCTGTTTTAAGATCACGCTTAGCTGAAAGACAAGAGCAGGAATTACATTTACAAGAGAATAGCTTGAAAAGAGAGCAAATAAAATCAGGAGATAGATCAGAGCGGATTCGCACTTATAATTTCCCACAAGGGCGGGTTACTGATCACAGAATTTCTTATACTGCCTATAATTTAGAAAGTCTTATGAATGGAGATATGTCAGAGCTTATAGATGCTCTTATTCATGCAGAGCGTGAAGAAAAACTTCAATTGATACGATAGTATAAGTAAAAAGTGTTAATTTAGCCTTAAATTTGCTTTAAGTGATATCGGGATGACTGGATTTGAACCAGCGACCACTCGCCCCCCAGACGAGTACGCTACCACTGCGCCACATCCCGTGCCTTGCATTATTCAAGCTAATTAGTACTCGTGTCCATTCATTTTTGAAATTTTAAGAATTATCTTTAATATAATTATATTTTAGGAATAATAGTATATTTTTTATTAAAAGCATTTTTTTATTGACATATATCTTAATTAAGATATATGTTGCCTGTATGGCAGTGAGAGATCAAAGAATGGCAAGAAATATTAGGAATATAAAAAGTAAAGATAACAGTTTTATCTTTGGTATTGGCTTATTTATATTTTTAGTGATTGTTATACTGATTGTACTTTCAGTATTCGTAATAGGAGATGAGCTTTCTGCTCAGGAAGTAGCTTCACCGAAATATGTTAAAAAAGGAAGCGAATCAATATATGCTAGTGAATAAGATATCAAAAGTATTAAGAATAAAACTTCTATACGTTATACTGCTTGTAATATAGACTTGGACCTACTTTTTAGATAAATTTAAATACTGATAATATTACTACGATGTCAATAAAAATACACATACCAACTCCTTTACGTCCCTTTCTTGACAATAAAGATGAGCTAGAATTGGATGCTAATGGTAGCACTACTGTCGGTAATTTATTGTCTGATTTAGCGACAAATAATGAAGGATTGAAAAAACATCTTTTTAGTGAAGATGGTAAAATACGTAATTTTGTGAATATATACCTTAACGAAGAAGATATACGTTATCAAGAAGGAGATAAAACTCCTTTGAAAGAAGGTGATGTATTATCTATAGTTCCTTCGATTGCTGGTGGAATATATGAGTATTCTTTCTCCTAACGAACTAAAGCGCTACGATCGCCATATTATTTTACCAGAAGTGGGTCTTAAGGGGCAGGAGCGTCTGAAAAATAGCTCTGTTCTTCTGGTTGGTGCAGGTGGCTTAGGTTCCCCTCTCGCGATGTATTTGGCTGCAGCTGGAGTAGGTCGTATTGGTATAGTTGATTTTGATATTGTTGATGAGAGCAATTTGCAACGCCAAATTATTCATGGGCAAAGCACTATAGGTCAAAAAAAATTAGATAGTGCAAAAAAGCGTCTATTAGACATAAATCCCAATACTGAAGTAATATGTCATTTTGAACCGCTACTTTCTGATAATGCGTTAAAAGTAATAGAGCCGTATGATTTAGTTGCAGACGGTACGGATAATTTTCCAACACGTTATCTTGTTAACGATGCCTGTGTTTTGAGTGGCAAAGCAAATGTTTATGGTTCTATTTTTAGATTTGAGGGTCAAATTTCAGTATTTAATTATAAGGGAGGTCCCTGTTATCGTTGTCTTTTTAGTGAACCTCCCCCTCCTGGCTTGGTTCCTTCCTGTGCAGAAGGGGGCGTTTTTGGCGTACTGCCTGGTGTTGTTGGTTGCTTGCAAGCTACTGAAGTTATCAAAGTGTTGCTTGAGATTGGAGACATTGCATCAGAAAGGCTTTTGATTTTTGACGCCCTTACTATGAAATTTAGGCAGCTAAAATTACGAAAAAATAAGGATTGCATTCTTTGTGGTGAAAATCCTAGTGTAAAAGAACTAGTAGATTATGAAATATTTTGTGGTATGCCTTCAAGGAATAAAGATATGAATGGTGACACAAATAATCAATCGACAATTGCGAATCCAAATGAAATATCTCCAGAAAATTTGAAAAAATATATAGAAAAAAATAGTAATGGTGAACTCAATATCTTAGATGTGCGTGAAGTCTATGAAACAGAAATATCTAAAATTGAAGATTCTGTATTAATTCCTTTAGGCGATTTAGAACAACGCTATCAAGAATTAGATGCAAGCAAAGAATGGATTGTCTATTGTAAGTCTGGTGGACGTAGTGGCAGAGCGATGGAATTCTTGCAATCTAAGGGATATAACAAAATCAAGAACCTTGTGGGTGGTATCAATGATTATGCTAAAAAAGTTGATGCTAATCTTTCTACCTACTAGCTAACTCGTGTGCATGCTTTGTAATGAAGCAATAGAAAGGGGCTTGTTTTTTATTTCCTCTAAGCCATGAACAAGGGCTTTTGTTGCAGCTACAGTCGTGACACATAAGATACGTTTATTGCTTGCTTCTTGACGAATTAAAGAGGAATCTTTGGTTTTATGCGTATTTTGAGGGTTGGGTATATTAATAATTGCTTTAATCTCTCCGCTTTGTATCAGCTCAAAAGGATTTGGAGATAGCTTATCTTTTAGTTTGTATAATGCTTTAACAATGATTCCCTTTTGTTCTAGAAATTTCTTCGTGCCATG
>JABAAI010000003.1 GCA_014238825.1 Leptospirales bacterium | reverse complement strand
TTGTGCAAGAGAGGGCATTGCTAGTTCATTATGAAAGTGGAGGGGATACCCCTGGAGATACCTATCTTATTATCACAGATGCAGAAGCTAAACCTTTACGCTGGCAAATGTGGGCCTCTATTTTACCAATAAAAGGCATGGAATTTTCGTTTGAGGCTTGGGAAAAGACGAAATCAGGGGTTTCTTTTAGTATAGAACATAGTAGTTCTATATTTGATATTAAAATAACAGAGCTTGAGACATACTCAAATTATCCAGAAAGAAATAAGAGAGATAAGTTTGCTAAGCTTATTGCTAAGATATCTTTATAGGATGCAAATAGTGGGATGAATATATTTTTTATTTCCCGTTTAAGCTCCAATCGTATTTGAGGTACCTGACTTTGAGCTTTTTATTTTCAATTAATTTATAAATTTTATTACGTTCAGCAGTCTTGAAGTATGGTATAAGCGCGTTTGGTATGCCTCTCCTCTTTTTTTTCTCAGCTTTTTTAAGTTTTGAGAATTCACTCATTTGATTAAAATCTTTTTTAAACCATTTGAATATTTGAGAAATCTGTAGAGTTCTTTTTTTCTCATTAAGGTAGTTTAACTTGGTATTCCTAAGCCAATCTTGCATTTGTAAGTCCAGTTGCTCATCTAAGTTTTTGCCTTCGTAGGCCTCAGAGCGTAGAGGGGGGCAACTTTTGGCTGCACAAACCAGGGCGGCATGGACTCGTGGTTCTTTATAATTTGCACGAATTATTTTATGCTCTATTTGATCTAGACTATATTCTTTTTTATATATTTTGAATTTCCATTTTTTCCAGATTGTCATTAAGCCACCTGCTGTATGTAGTTCATTTATACTTTTTAAGGGATAATTATCTATTATAAGCTTTAAAGTATAGGCATTATATGCGTTAATCCAGAAAGCAAGTTTCCTCTTTTTATTTTTTATTTTTTTGTGATTTGTGTTTTCCAGTTGCTTTATATATTCTATAAAGATTTTATTTTTTTTGAGTGCTTTATAATTTACCCAGCCATTGTTAACGTGTTTTTTGAGGACAGTGCTGAAAATGGTATGCTCTTTAGCTTTTAGATTATCTAGACTAGCCAATAAGAGAGGAGATGAAAGCAAAAGCAAAGCAAGTATAAGGGACTTGATAGAAAAATAAAAAGAATTAAAGCCTAAGTTCATAAATTTTAAGTATTGTTAAAGTATTATTATAGTTGTAGATTATTTTGCAAGCTTATTTATAGTTAACTACAACCTGTAGTCGAGCCACAAGAAATACATTTTAGACAGGAGCCATTACGCACCAAAGTAAGCTGACCACATTCTTGACAAGGATCACCTTCATAACCACTTAAAGTAGCAATTTCAATCTGTTTTTCACGATTAGTAACTCTTTGATGTATAAAAGTCAATGAATTTTCTATATTTTTAGTTTCCTTTGTGAGAAAAGAAGTGCTAGAAGGATTAATTGTAGCATCATTTTTTTTGTTAGAATTATAGCCTACACTAGAAGATAGTAGTGGCTCTTCTTTTGTTTCTTTTATTTGTGATGCATTATCCTTTTCTTTACTGGATGGGCGTGAAATGGAATCAGCACGTATATCTTCTGGTTGGACTTGTGCTAAATCATAGCGTCCTAAGTAACTCACGGCTAACTCACGAAAAACATAATCAATAATAGAAGTGGACATTTTTATATGATCATTTCCTTGCACAATACCATTAGGCTCAAAACGAGTAAAAATAAAGGCTTCAACGTATTCTTCTAGAGGCACACCATACTGTAAGCCAAGTGAAATAGCTATAGCAAATGAATTCATCAAGGAGCGGAATGCTGCTCCTTCCTTGTGCATATCAAGAAATATTTCCCCTAGTTGCCCATCTTCATATTCTCCAGTCCTCAGGTAGACCTTATGATTACCTATATTTGCTTTTTGGGTATAGCCCTTACGCCTATGAGGGAGTCGCTTCCGTTCAGCCATAGCATGTGTTAAAATGCGCTCTACAGTCTCACGTTGGCGAGAGGAAGAGCTTTCTAAGTCGTTTGCAGACTCTTCTATATTATTTTCTTCTTCATCAACTTTTACATTTAAGGGCTGAGATAGTTTAGAACCATCGCGATACAAAGCTACTGATTTATTCATCAGTTTCCAAGATAACTCATAAGCTTGCTTAACATCATTAATCCCGGAACGAGCAGGTAAGTTGATTGTTTTGGAGATAGCTCCTGATAAGAATGGCTGTGCTGCTGCCATCATTTGAATATGAGACTGATAGTTTAAAAAACGAAGTCCATAAGAGCCACATCGATTTGCACAGTCAAAAATAGGATAATGTTCTTCTTTTAAATAGGGAGCATTTTCTATTGTCATATGACCGCAGACATAATCATTTGCTTTGCGGATATCTTCTTTACTATAGCCTAAAGCTTCTAATGGAGAAAAATTTTCCTTTCCTATAAGATTTTCAAAACCCCATTTTTTCGCTAATGAATTAAATTCATCATATCCTATAACATAGCGATTGATGACAAAGTTCATATCAAAAGCGGATGAAAGTGTGGCATTAATTTTTTCTAAACTTTCTTTGCTAAGACCTTTGTCCAGTAAAGATTCATAAGTGATGGCACCTGTGTGATTTTTCAGACTAGCATGGCCTACACAGTAACGGACAATAGCATCGATTTCATTCTCGCTATAGCCAAGCCTTTTAAGGGAACGAGGTACTGATTGATTGATGATTTTAAAATATCCGCCACCTGCTAATTTTTTGTATTTAATCAGGGCAAAGTCTGGTTCAATGCCAGTTGTGTCACAGTCCATTATTAAACCTATTGTCCCTGTAGGTGCAAGAACCGTAACTTGTGCGTTACGAGCGCCTTTTTTTTCATAGAGAGCTAGAGCACGGTCAGTTTCTTCCCTCATTGCTTTTAAAAGATATGGTGGAAATACATCTTCATCAATAGGCATTGGTTTAATACTTAGTCCTTCGTATTCTTTGTCTTTTGCACTATAAGCGACATTTTTATGATTATTTAAAATTCGATTCATATGTTTTGCATTCCTTTTATGATTAGGAAATGCCCCTAATTTACTAGCTAATTCGGCACTAGTAGCATAAGCGTTCATGTGCATAATTCCAGTTACGGCACGGCAAAAAGCACGTCCTTCATTAGAATCATAAGGTATACCCATTACCATAAGAATGGAGCCGAGGTTTGCATAGCCTAGACCTATTGTCCGGTATTTATATGAAAGTTCTGCTATTTTTTTAGAGGGGTATTGTGCCATGGCGACAGAGATATCCAAAACAATTGTGCTAAGACGCGTGCAATAACGGAAGGATAAATCATCAAACTCTCCACTTTCCTCATTTAAGAACTTCAGAAGATTTAGAGATGCTAAATTACAGGCAGTATCATCTAGAAACATATACTCTGAGCAGGGATTGGAGGCGTTTATACGACCATCTTTTGGGCAGGTATGCCATTCATTTATTATAGTATCAAACTGTAGACCTGGATCCGCACATGACCAAGTAGCAAATGAAATATCATCCCATAGTTTACGTGCTTTAATAGTTTTAACAGGCTTGGCTTTGCGCCCCTCCGCCTTAGCTAGTTCAAGCTCGGTTCTCCAATAAAGTTTCCAGTCATCATCATTATCAAGAGCGGTCATAAAGGCGTTAGGAATACGCACCGAGTTATTAGAGTTCTGACCAGAGACAGTTTGATAGGCATTGGACTGCCAGTCAGTATTTAGTTGTTCAAAGACAATCTCTGTAATGCCTTGCTCTCCTAAGGTAACTGTACGGGCAATGTAACTTTCTGGAATAGCCACCTTGCGAGCCTCTTTAATAGCATTTTTAAGAGCGGGGTTTTTTTGAGGTAATGCTTTTGTTTCTGAATTATCATCGGAGTGGATAGCTTTTAGAATTGAGTTAAGATGAAAGTTTGCCAATTTTGAACCACTTACTAATGAAACTACTTTTTGCTCCTCGTGTAATTTCCAATTGATAAAGGTTTCAATATCTGGGTGGTCCATATCCAAACATACCATTTTTGCGGCACGGCGTGTAGTTCCTCCAGATTTAATTGCTCCTGCTGCTCTATCTCCAATGCGTAGAAAACTCATTAAACCAGAACTTTTGCCACCACCAGAAAGAGGTTCTCCCTCTGCTCTTAAATTAGAGAAATTTGTTCCAGTTCCAGAACCAAACTTAAAAAGACGGGCTTCACGTAACCATAAATCCATAATTCCCCCGTCGCTTAGTAAGTCGTCATTGATTGATTGTATAAAACAAGCATGTGGTTGTGGTCTTTCATAGGCCGAGCGAGAACTTTTCAATTCACCACTATTTTCCTCACAATAGTAATGTCCTTGACTAGGACCAGTTATGCCGTAAGCCCAATTAAGCCCAGTGTTAAACCACTGTGGTGAATTGGGTGCCATCCGCTGAGTGGATAGAAGATAACAGAGTTCTTCATAAAAAATACGAGCATCTTTTTCTTCTGCAAAGTAATTATAACGATATCCCCAATATGTCCAGCAACCTGCTATTCGATGAAAGGTTTGGCGGGCAGAATATTCACTAACAAATCTTTTTTTGGGAGCTAAGTCATTTAAGGCTTTTTCATCTGGAATACGACGAGATAGCCATTCAGGGATGCCTTCTTCTCGTAAGATCTTAGTGCGTGCAGGGATACCAGCCTTGCGGAAATATTTTTGAGTTAATATATCTACAGCTACCTGCGACCAATCGGCAGGCATTTCCAAGTCAGTGGCTTCAAATGCGACACTCCCATCAGCATTAATTATTTTTGAATCTCGAAGTTCCCAAGGAATTTTATCCCAGACGAGAGTGTTGTTAAATGCTTTTTCACCGGAAAAATCAGGAGTTATGGAGGGTTGCTCCAAATCCTTGGTAAAATAAGGGCTTATCTTCATTAAAAAATATATTATGAGAGTATTATGTCTCTTAGTAATTAAAGCAATAGTGTTTTGAGTCTAAATTAACGTCAATACAATTCCTAAAAAATAAAACAATATTACCACTATTTTTAGAAAAAGACATTTTTTTGATTAAATATTATAAAATTGAGAATAATATTTTCATATTATTTCATATGAAGATATATACTAATAAGAGCATATATCTTCAATATTATTTTTAAATATTATCATAGATACCTATATAAATTTAGGCATGAACAGACTTTTTATCTTCAGTCGTATAGGTATTTTAAGCTTAAATCACGATAGATGGCTTAGGGAACGAGCTAATTTTTTAAGTATGTCTCTTACCCTTGTATTATAAATCTTAGAGGCATGCTTTTTGGTTAATTTTTCTTTATTACGCTTGATATAAAGTTCTGCTTTATGGCTAGCGAATTTTAAGAAAGGAAAGCTAATAAAAAGGTTTTCAAAGCTATTTTCCTCATCATTTCCAATTTCATTGGCTTTATTACTTTTATTTTCTATATCATTGATGTTATTTATGTTATCGATGTTATCGATTTTATCTAGTGCTTTGAGCAACTCTCTTAGTGCTCTATGCTTTTTTAAAGATGGGATGGGTAAGTCAGCAAATAATCCATTTTTTTGATATATTTTTAGTATTGCATCATTTATTGGAATGGCTTTGGCAAAGGAAAGGGGAGATTCTACAGCTATAGCAGATTCGAGTATTGCACCCTGAGCTGTTAATTGATATACTTTTTGAGGGCTACGGGAGATTGCCTCCTCAAACCAGCTTTTGTATAGGTTTAGCACATAATCACTTAAGACTAATCCACCCCCTATACCAGCTAAGTTAAAGGTTTCTCTTTTTTGTACTATCTCTTCAATAGTGCCAGCAAGGCTTTTAGTTCGTGATACTTGAGATAGCCATCGTTCTGATTGATGAGAGCCATTACTATGTATTTTTCTTCCACTGTATGCTTGGTCTAGGCCTATAAGTAAAATAGGATCGCAGCCTAAAAATCGTAGTAAATCAAAGCCAGATGTTGCAACAGACCCACCAGATTCTAAGTATCCAATCTCACCATATATTTTTTGAACAAATTCACTGCCAATTGTTGTATCCAGCTTAGTTTTCCCATCAAAGTTATGCTTAGTTTGTGCAGTTGTAGAAAAGATTATTCGTTGTGCATTTGTTTTGCGAATAATCTGTGGATTGCTCGCAATATCAGCAAACAAGATGTACTTAGATAGGGAAAGGCCAGAAAAGGAAAAAAAAGTGTGGGCTTGGGCATCAAGAACTATAACTCCATGTGGTTCTATACCAGCTTTTAGTAAAACTTTCAAAGCAGAGTCTACGCATATAATAAAGGCTTTCTCCTTAAGTATTTTTAGCTCTTCAAAGCTATCCTCTAGAGAAGGGCCAGAAGCAACCAGGACTCCTGGTATTTTTGATAATACATTTTTGTATTTGCCAATGGTATAAGATGCTGCATTGGGATGCTTAGGATCTGGTAAGTAGCAAGAGTGGGAGATAATATTTTTAACCCATAAGTGCTCAAATTCAAGACGAGTTAGCAGATCTGACATACGAGTTGTTATTAGTTTTTGAATAAGAGCCTTGGCTTGACTATAAAAATCTGGATTCAAGCGAGTAGATGGTGGATGAGATATGATTCTAAGTAGCGAAAGGCTTTCAATTGGTAAAGAAGCGATGTATTGTTGCATACTCATTTGTAGTTCAGTTCCACAAAAGAGATGGCAACCGGGGCGTTTTAAAAAATTCCATAGGATAGTACTTTCCTGACAGATAATTTGAGCTAGTTCAAAAGAAGCATCTATGGCAATGCAGATTTGATTTTTTTTTAAGAGACCTAAGACTTTAGTTAAAATAGCAGGATTACCAAGACCAAAAATACAAACAATTTCACTTGACTTCCATAGGCTTGTTTTATCTTGAGCTAGCATTTGTTCTAACTCTCGCTCTGGATTGTATCGTGAGCTTAGTGAGTTAAGCCTGCCTTCAGAATGATATGAAATATGAGAGTCATTTTCCAGATGGAAAATAGGATTTTTAGAAGTTTGAGCAAAGTAGTAGGCTAAATAGGGCTTGTTTCTGATCAAAGCCTCTTGAAGATTGTGTGCTATTTTTGCCACCTCTAAAATGTTTGTAATTACGCCAGGGAGGATTTGAACCTCCGACCAACTGCTTAGAAGGCAGTTGCTCTATCCAGACTGAGCTACTGGCGCTAATCGGGATGACTGGATTCGAACCAGCGACCCTCTGCTCCCAAAGCAGATGCGCTACCCCTGCGCTACATCCCGTTTGCTAGTATAGCCTAAGTTCATATCTATATGATATACTGTGACGTCTACTAAAAAAATAATGTTTCGCTAGTGAATAAAAATATGAATTATATTCTATGTGTTAAGTGATTTCCAAATGAGACCAGCGTAGGACATCATCTCCTTCCAGTTCAAGAATAAGTTTTTTTCCAAGCACCTCTTCTAAGAATATGGGAGATATACCATCTCCTGGCCTCTTAAAATCAATGTCTTCAGCTTTAATTATTGCACCTTTTTTTAATGGGTACCGTAGTACTAAGGAACGTCTGGCTTGTACCAGTATTTTTTTTTCTATGGGGATGGCTGTCTTATGCTCCTTTCCATAAATTTTTTGAAATAACTTAATATTTTCTGTTAATTTTTTTAAGTCATTTATATCCATGGAGTGAGGGTGATCATTGTGAGCAAGGGATTTATCATGTGTAAAATGTTTCTCTATGACACAAATACCCATTCCAAGAGCAATGTTCAATAGTGACATAGAATTATCAGTAGTTGTATGATCGGAATAGCCAAGCAAGCAGTTTGGGAAGCTCTTTTTAAGAGAGTCAATCATTCCTAAATTTGCATCTTCATCTTGGCAGGGATAGCTTAAAATGCAGTGTAAAATAACAATAAGTTGAGAGCCATGTTTTTTTAGAGTTTTTATAGCATCTTCAATTTCGCTAAGATTTGCGCCACCTGTTGAGAGCAAAACTGGTTTTTTTTGTTTAGCAATTTCTTCTAAAAGAACTTTGTGATTTATATCTCCTGATGAAATTTTATAGAATGGAACTAGTGGCTCTAGGAAATGAACAGCTTCCATATCAAATGGAGTGGATAAAAAATCAATGCTCATTGTTTTGCAATGAGTTGCCAGCTTTTCATAATCATTTTTTTGAAAGCAACTTATCTTTTCCAAATACTCTAGGTCATTTTTTGTCCCAGTATAGATTAAATCTTTCTTATTCTCTGTGCTCGTACTTGAAAAAAATCTTTTAGTATATAGCTTCTTGACTTGATAGCTTTGAAATTTTGCTCCATGGGCGCCTCCCTTTTTAGCCAATTCAATCTGTTTTTTGGCTAATTTCAAGTCTCCCTCATGATTCATCCCAATTTCAGCTATAATATAGGGATCTCCTTTTGAGGAGGCTAAATGTGAACCTAATTGTATTTTAGCCATATTCGTTATATAGCAAGCTTATAAATAAACGGACTAACTATTCTTTTTGAGGAAATTACGTAATACAGTTCGTAAAATACCACCATTCTTATAATATTCGATTTCTATAGGAGTGTCAAGACGGCATAGCACTTGGAAGGTTTTATCATCGGCATTTACTTTTAATTCGCTTCCAACTTTAATATTATCATTTAGTCCATGAATTGTATATATTTCTTTTCCCGTAAGTCCTAGGCTTTCATGGCTTTGACCTTCTTTGAATTGGAGCGCTAAGATACCCATTCCAATCAGATTAGAGCGATGGATGCGCTCATAACTACGAGCAATGACAGCTTTACAACCTAGGGTAAGGGTTCCCTTTGCCGCCCAGTCTCGTGAAGAACCAGTGCCATATTCACTCCCGGCTAAAATGATTAAGGGGACATTCTCTTTTTTATAGACAAGGCTTGCGTTATAGATTGGCATTTTTTTTTCGCTTGGATAGTGACACGTCCAGCCCCCTTCGGTTTCTGGAACGAGTTGATTTCGAAGGCGGATATTTCCAAAAGTACCACGCGTCATTACTTGATCATTACCACGGCGTGAGCCAAAAGAGTTAAATTCTTTGCTTTCAATTCCCTTTGAAAGCAGATACTGACCTGCTGGCATGTCTTCTGGTATAGCTCCAGCAGGACTTATGTGATCTGTTGTTACAGAATCACCTAGCTTTACCAAACAGCGAGCATTATGTATTTCTGTTATTGGATCAATAGACAGAGGCATGTTTTCAAAGAAATTTGGCTCTTGAATGTAACTAGAGTCTTCGTCCCATTGATATACTTCGCCTTTCTTACTTGTGATATTATTCCATGGACTGTCACTTACTGTTAGTTTTTGATAACGTTTGCGGTACATCTCTGGGTTAATATTATCTTTGAGAGAGGCGCTTAATTCTTCTTGGCTAGGCCAAATATCCTTTAGATAAACGTTTTTATTTTCTTTATCTTGTCCTAATGGTTCCTCATTTAAATTAGCGTTTATATTACCAGCGATAGCATAGGCGACAACTAAAGGGGGACTAGCTAGGAAGTTGGCTTTTATATGAGGTGAAATTCTGCCTTCAAAGTTACGGTTACCACTAAGAACAGATGCAAGGATAAGTCCTTTTTTTTGAGCAGCAGAGACCATATCAACTGCTAAGGGTCCAGAGTTTCCAATACAAGTGGTACATCCATAGCCTACAGTATAAAATCCTAGTTCTTCCAGTGGTTTTATTAAATTAGATTTTTCTAAATAATCATTTACTACACGTGATCCCGGAGCTAGACTGGTTTTAACATGAGGACTTACAGAAAGTCCTCTAAGCACGGCTTTTTTGGCTAGGAGGCCAGCACAAAGCATTAGCTCAGGATTAGAAGTATTTGTGCAAGATGTGATTGCTGCGATGCCAATACTGCCATGTTTCAAGACTATCTCTGTATTGTTATTATTATCACTGGTCTTTAGTTCTCGTTCTCCTTTTTCTAAGTTTTTTAAAGATAATTTTGCCTGTGCTTCTAAGTTTTGAGTCTCAATGGCGTAACCACCATTCTTAATCGGTGCTTTTAAAATTTTATTCCAAGAATGCTTAAGTTCTTTGAGAGGAATACGATCTTGTGGACGACGTGGACCAGCAACGGAAGGTTGGACTTTTTCTAAATTTAATTCCAAGGTGCGGGAGTATTCTGGCTCAGCTCCATTATATGTCCGAAAAAGGCCTTGGGCAATATAATATTCCTTGATAAGATTGACTAAATTTTTAGGACGACCAGTCTGTAATAAATAATTGAGAGTCTCTTCGTCCACAGGGAAATAGCCACAGGTGGCACCATATTCGGGGGCCATATTTGATAGAGTAGCCCTATCAGGTAGACTGAGATTAGAAAGACCAGGTCCATAGAATTCTACAAATTTGCTAACTACTCCGCTTTTTCTTAGCATCTCTGTAATAAATAAAACTAAATCTGTGGCGGTGGTTCCTCCCGCTAGATTACCGTCTATACGAACACCAACAACTTCTGGGATAGGAATATAAAGTGGTTGACCTAGCATTACAGCTTCAGCTTCAATTCCTCCAACTCCCCAGCCTAGGACACCCAAGCCATTGATCATAGTTGTATGTGAATCTGTTCCAACCAAAGTATCAGGAAAAATAAGGCCATCTTTTTCGAGGACTAGTGGTGCTAGGTATTCCAAATTTACTTGGTGTACAATTCCTATACCTGGTGGTATAATGCGTAAGGTTTCAAAGGCGGATTCACCCCATTTTAGAAATTCATAGCGCTCACGATTTCGTTCGAACTCACGTTGCATATTCTTTTTAAGGGCATCAGAATTACCAAAATGATCTACCTGAATGCTATGGTCGATGACTAGGTCAACCTGGACTTGTGGATTAATTTTCTTAGGATTACCACCATTAGTTGCCATAGCCTTTCGCAAGGCGGCTAAATCTACTACAGCGGGTACACCTGTAAAATCTTGGAGGACTACACGGCCTGGTTTAAAGGCGATTTCTTTGCCTTGGCTTTCAGGATTTTTCCAATTAAGTAATAATTCTATATCTTTAGGAAGAACACTAAAATTATCTTGATTACGGATAGCAGCTTCTAACAATATGCGTATAGAAAAGGGTAATTTAGAGAGTAGGGAGTTTTCGCTTACAGAAGATAGAGGATAGTATTTTAGTTTTCTATCTACTGTATGTTTTATGGGGAAATTAGCTGGTTCTTGCACGAGCTAATTTCTTAACTAGGAGTTATTGTGCAAGTAATTATTTTTTTCTTGTGAAGCTTAGATATAAGCTCCAGCTAAAAAACTAGTGACCATAGTGACTGCAAGTATCATGATAAACCATCCACTGAGTGTCATAAATCAAAGCTCCTGTCATTTTTTTTGTTGCTCCAACGGAATTGTGCTTGGATGAGCATTATAGTGAAAAAAACCAAGAGAGAAAGTATTAAAAACATTGTATAGCGGGTAGTAGAATCATTTTTAAATTGCTCCCAATAATATGGTAATTTTTCGTAAATCCAAAAGAAAAATATTGTTAACAAATAGAGTGGAGAAACATATTTGATTATAAAGCCAAAAAATCCAGGAATACGTAGGAGAGATCCCTCACGCATTTCTTTGAGGCCTTTCTTTATTCCAATTCTCCAGCCATAAAATAGGACAAGAATTGTGGCCATAATGTAGATAAATGCGGTTCCAATCCAAAAGTCCATTACATCTAGGGCTTTGGCATCCTTTGAAAAAAACATGATAAAAGAGGTACCACCAACACTAATTAAGCTAATCAGACTTAGGGCGAAGCGACGACTTATATTGAGACCTTCTTGGAAAAAAGCAATCGCAGGCTGTAACATAGAAAGTGAGCTCGTGATAGCAGCAATAAAGAGCAGAAAGAACCATAAAAAGCCTACGAACTGCCCCAAAGGTATATTGGCAAATACATTCGGTAGAGTTATAAAACCTAAGGTAAAAGTAGATGAACTGACCCCGCTGGCTCCTAGGAAAATAAAGGCAGCAGGCACAGTAATCATGCCACCCAGAGCAATCTCTGCAAATATATTACCAGAGGCGGAAGTCGTTCCAGAAAGAATTATATCATCATTTTTACGCAAATAGCTACTATAGTTTATTATAATTCCAAAGCCTACAGAAAGAGAAAAGAAAATTTGTCCTGTTGCTGCAAGCCACATCTCTGAGTTAGCAAGGGATTGCCAAAAGCCTCTGGTAGCGGTGCTAGGATTCCACATAAAACCTAAACCGTTCAAGACATTCTGTTCTGGTATTTCTGGGTTGGGCGTGCCTAGTGTTAAAACACGGACTAAAATAATAATACTACATAGAAATAGTGCTGGTATGGCGTAGAGGGAAAAACGTTCGATACCTTTGTTGATACCGCGATATATGATCAGGAAATTAAGCACGTAGCAAATCAATACGCTATAGACTGCTGCTGAAGCTCCTCCTTGCCATAGGATGCCATTTTCTTGGAAGCCAATGAATGATTCAAAAAAGCTCTTATAGGAGCTAGGATCATTTCCTAAGTTAAGGCCTCCTATGAGATATTGCCAAGCATAATAAAGACACCAAGCTTCAATGAAAACGTAGTACATAAAAATACCAACAGGGATTAAAAGGCCAATAAGACCAAGAAAAGATGAGTATTTATTTTTGTCTAGGGCATGGAAAATACCTGCTGAGGAATGAAAACCACGTTTCCCGCCTTCACGTCCTATGGACCATTCTATCCAAGCTATTGGTAGACCTAAGAGTAGCAAAGCGACAAGATAAGGGATTAGAAAACTGCCCCCGCCATATTTTGCAGCTATACCAGGAAAGCGTAGGAAATTACCTAAGCCAATGGCACTACCCATTACAGCAAAAACTACCCCAATTCTGGAACCCCAAAATTCTTTGCTTCCTCTCTTGTTTTTAATCTCTTTAGTTTCTGTAGTCATTTTTTTCAGTTATCCAGCGTTGATGGATGATAAAGAATGTTTCTTTTTATAATCTGTCAAGTGGAATTGCCTTGGTGAGTGTAAAAATGATTGATTTTTTAACTATAGTTTTTATACAGTATGCATAAGATAACCATGCTAGCTAAATTATCTAAACTACATAAAGATTATTATAAAGATTGTATTGATCTTTATAATAGAATAAAGGGCTTAACTAGTTCACGAACTATCCTGATTTTAGTCTTTGGGTCAGTTGCTTTGCTATTTTTTATCACGAACTTTAAATTTAATAAAGAATATAATCTCATAATTGATCCTGGGCATGGAGGAGCCAATGTCTTTCAAAAAGACGGTAAGATTGTAAAAAATGAACGTTGGGATCCTGTAAAAGGTAAGTACTTATCTTATTATTTAACAGGTATGGAAGCAGATACTTATCATGAGCATTTGGTGATGCTTGAGCTAGGGAAAAAAGTCAAGGCTTACTTAGATTTAACTCAGAGTTTTTGGGGTTGGCAAAGATTTGAAGATATTTTGCGAGTATTTTCGAAAGCGAATAATGGAAATAAAGGAAATAAATTTGAGAGAATTACTTTAAAAGCAAAATTAACGCGTAAAGATAGCTGGAATCATCGCTATGAAAAAGCAGATAAGATACACATTAATAATGATTATAGACTTTATGATTATCCAGATGAGAGAGCTAGGCTGCGCCACGGGCGTCTTTCCTTCATTAATCATCATCGTCCTTCTTTAGTTGTCTCTCTTCACATGACACCTGCAGGTAAGGGTAATGAGGGGGGAATGGCAGGTGTTCTGGCACCAGGTTTTCGGAGCTATGATCTTGTAAGGCGTATATTGCTAAAAGAGGAGAAGATGAAAGAATGGAAAAAATCTTATTGGAATGGCAAGGTTTTGGATAGCAACAAGAAGGCAGGCTGGAAACAATTTGAGTTGATGAATGCTGATAGTTGGGGATATTTTCACGGCTATCGTTCTAATAAAAAAGGTAATAAAGTCAATTTTAATGCAGCTCGTGGCATTCGTCATAACCTAGTCTCATGGGCTTATAAAGAAAGTGATAATTGGGCTAAAGATTATAGGCCCAATCAAGCAGGTCCTTATGCCTTAAAATATCGTGATTTTGAGGCAAAGGGGAAGTTTTGGGATAGAGAAAGGTCACAAGCTGAATCGTGGCGAAGGGAAGGTGGACCAAAACTTTATGGAGGTGATAATCATTATGCAACGGATGAGCTACTTCGTTTTGTGCAACATGGAGTTCGTATTTTACGTCCAGCCATGCGTGAAAAGAAAAAAATTGGCAAAATTCACTTCCCTTTCGCTAGCTCATACGCATTGCCAATTTACGTTAATGCGATTGTTGCTTTTCTTGAAATAGGTTATCTTAATCGAAAAAGAGATCGAGAACTTATAATAGGAGAAATGGATGCTGTTGCTAAGTCTCTTGCTGTTGGAATTTATTCACTCTATGCAGGTCTTAAAATAGAAGCTCTTCCAGACGGTACATACCTCGATGATTCTAAGTCCAAAGTAAATGAAAGTGACGATGGATATACTCCGAAAGGCGAGGCTCTGGATTTAGAAAAGTATGGAGATTACTTTAAATCGTCTGTTGATTGATTTCAATTACTAAAGTTCTATTAAATTTCACTTGCAGTTTTTAATTAAAATAGAAAACGTGGATTATTCGTAGTAATATTGGCTAAGAATAAAGAAAAAAAACTTGATTTGAGGTATAAATAAAATGAAAGCAAGCAACCCATATTGGAAGGCGAAACTGCTCGATAAAATGCCAAATGATTGGGCAAGCGGAATAGATGATTTTGAAACAGTTCTTAATCTTCGCAAGAAAAACAAGTTAGAGGAAAAGTTATTTGCAGAAACGCGTCTACGAAGAGGAGCCTATGGCCAACGCTATGATAATGGCCAGCGTTATGATGGTCAAAAGACACAAATTCTACATTACCCAGATAAAAATATCGCGACCAAAGGGCCAAATACACTATGGCATGCCCCCGGAATGCTTCGCATTAAAGTTCCCTATGGCGGTCTAAATACAGAGCAAGCGGATGTTCTAGCAGATTTAGCTGAAGAGTATTCGGATGGTATTGCCCATGTTACCACACGCCAAGATATTCAATTGCATTTTATCCATATAGATGATACACCATCTATTTTGCGTCGTTTAGCCTCTGTCGGTATTACTACACAAGAAGCTTGTGGTAATTCTGTTCGTAATGTGACTGCCTGTCCCAAGGCGGGATGTTGTAAGCAAGAAATTTTTGATATAACACCTTATGCTAAGGCCATGATGTTATTCTTGTTAGGTCATCATGATGTGCAGGATTTCGGTCGTAAATTTAAAATAGCCTTTTCTGCTTGCAAGGAGAATGCTTGTGGTTTAACGAATATTCACGACCTAGGCTTGATTGCTAAAACTAAATTAATAAATGGTAAGGAAAAACGTGGCTTTGAATTTTATGTAGGTGGTGGCCTTGGAGCTGTGCCATATCCTGCCAAGTTATTAGAAGAATTTGTGCCAGAAGAGGAGCTTTTGTCTATGACACAGGCTATATGTCGGGTTTTCTCTCGTCTTGGAGAGAAAAAAAATCGTGCTCGCGCTCGAGTTAAATTCTTAGTAGCAAAAGTAGGTATAGATGAATTTAGATGCCTTGTGCGAGAAGAGCGAGCAAAACAGCCCGAAGATAAGAGGTGGATCGAATATCTCAAAGATTTGCCTTCGTATTATGAAGAATATCCGCTTAATGACTTGGCTTCAGTTACGAATGAAGAGATTTTATCTGAAAATGATGAAGATTATTTGATATGGAAAAAGCAAAACGCCGCACCACAAAAACAATCTGGCTACTGCATCGTGACAATTAAACTTCCCTTGGGAGATATAACAACAACTCAATTACGAGATTTATCTAGAATGAGTAATAAATATATTAATAATACCATGCGCACTACAATTGAACAAAATATCGTTTTGCGTTGGGTTCGAGAAGTAGATTTACCTGCAATTTATGCTGATCTAAAAAGCCTTTCTTTGGCAGAGAGTGGGGCAAGTCATATTACGGATATAGTTGCCTGTCCTGGTACGGATACCTGCAAGCTGGGAATATCTGCTTCGAGGGGTTTGGCTATGGAATTAAGAAAAAGCTTCAAAAGAGGAGAACTGGCAAATTTAACTTTAGATGATGTAATTAATAAATTGCATATTAAAATTAGCGGTTGTTTTAACTCTTGTGCTCAGCACCATGTGGCTGACATAGGTTTTTATGGGGTAAACCGTAAAATTGGTGGGCATGCCGTGCCTCACTTTCAAGTTGTTTTGGGAGGTCAATGGGAAGGTAATGGGTCTTCATTTGGTTTACCAGTTATTGCAATTCCATCTAAAAATATACCTAAAGTGGTACATCGCCTTGCAAATCGTTATAAACAGGAATGTAAAAATAATGAATCCTTTACCGATTTTGTATCACGTCTAGGTAAGGCAGAAGTAAAGTCAATGCTCAGTGACCTTGCTAAGATTCCAAGCTATGAAGAAGAACGTTATTATTATAGTGATTGGGGAGACCCAAGAGAATATAGTATTGGAGATATGGGCGTGGGAGAGTGTGCCGGCGAGGTAGTAAGTCGACTCGATATGGATTTGGCTGCTGTGGAGCGCAAGTTATTTGATGCGCAGCTATTATTAGAAAAAGGGGACTTTTTGAAAGCAGGTGAACTTTCGATTGAAACGATGTTGGACGCAGCCCGCTCGCTAGTAAAAACAAGTTACTTAGATATAGCTAATGAGCCTCAGTTGATTGCTGATGAGTTTAGAACTCGCTTTTACGATACTAAACTTTTCTTTGATCCGTATGCCGGTGGTAAATTTGCTTCCTATCTTTTTTCAGCATTAGAAAATACGGAAGTAAAATTTGATGCCCAAAAAGCTCATGAGCGGGTAGAGGAAGCTAGCCTTTTTGTAGAGGCTTCACATGCTTGTAGTTTGCGGATGTCTCAGTCAAGGCCAGCTACTGTATAGAATGGTGAATAATAAATAATATTAGATATATCTATTTATAGATACTCATAGACTATGATAGAAATCCAACATCCAAATATCAAGATTTATAGTAGTACTCCTGATATCTTGGAAGATAACGATAAGATTATTTCTGTATTTCATCGTTGGATACAGGAGTCTCAAGATTCTAAGAAATCAGCTGTTATGGATGAGTTGATTATTGATGTCGCTAATTATTCCCATGTCCCCCAAGGACCAGGTATTATGCTTATTGGTCATGATTCCTTTTATAGTATAGAGCCCGGTCCTGAAAATAGAATGGGATTACTCTATAATCGCAGAACTAAGTTAGTAGAGACAAATCAAGAGAAGCTTGTTTTTGCTATCAAGGCAGTAATCAATGTTAAGAATTTGCTGGAAAAAGAAGAGTTATGGGAGAGTAAATTGAAATTTGCAATGACTGAATTTAAGTTAGAGCTTAAAGACCGTCATTTTACACCAAATACAAAAGAATCTTTTGATAGCCTTCGAGGGGACATAGAGGCTGCTTTTAATATAGGACTAGGTATAAAAGCAAATACTAGTAATGTCACCAGTCACTATGAGCAAGGCGATCCTCGTCGCTGTTTTCAAGTTAGTATCAAAATAACTTAGATTATTTTTTTGTCTAAAAAAAGCTTTGTAAACATCACATTGATGTATATTTTTTATATTTAAATTTATTGAATATGCCGAAATTACTAAGACGAGGAAGTAAATTAACTATACATGTTAGTTTCGTGTGAAACATCTTATGTCGCATAGTGAAAATTACTAAATCAAAGTATTATTGTTAGTTTAGCTTTTATAATTAAGCTAATGATAATTTGAGAGTTTGCTTAGAATATCTCTTCGAGTATATAAAATCTATTAGTATCTGTTCCAAAGAACATCCTTTTCCCAGATATTACAGGAGCACTAAGGATCGCTCCTTCCAAATCCATCTCCCAAAGCAAAGTTCCATCACTAGCGGCAAGGCAGATTAGTTTAGGTGGTATTTTATTAATATAATTTGTATTGTGATCATTTCCATATATGCCAAAGTAGACTCTGTTGCCTGCTACGGTGGGGGAGCTAGAGATATGATAGGGGAAGGATTTTTCCCAAATTAACTTACCATCTATTTTATTAAATGTACGTATTTTTGCATCACCACTAGTATAGATTATCAAATTTTTCCAGAGTGAGGGTGCCATATAATCCAAAAGATATATATAGCGATAAAAAACATTATTTGAATTTTTAGTAACATTGGGACTCCATTCAAAATCTAAAGTACGTTTCCAAATTGTGCGACCCTGATGGCGGTCTAAGGCGTAATAAGTGAGTTTAGAACCTGAGCCACGTCCTACAAATAAATTGCGTGCAAAGTAAACCTTTGTTTCATCTATGGCAGGGAAGGAGTACCAAGTAGGAACACCAAAATTAACTGGTATCTTCCATAAAAACCGTTTCCTTCGTATGTCATAGGCGCCGAAGCCTCTCTTTAATGGAGCCCAATAGACAATTCCTTTATAAATTTGGAAGGTATGATGTGACCAAGTTGGGTTGTCCAGTTTATCTTTTACCCTCCCTCGTGGATCTAAAAAATAGCTTGCTCCTGCATCACTTGTAAATACAATTCTATCTTGATAACGAGCTACTAATGATTGCACTGTTTTACCCGTGGGAAAGGACCAACGCTTTTTTCCACTTTCCACGTCTAGAGCATAAACGTTACCATCGTTAGAACCAAAATAGATGGTATCTTCATAAACAAATGGCACAGAATTCACTTTATTTTTTGTGGGGAATATCCAGCGCATATAACCGGAATCACTATCTAAGGCGTAAAAGTTTTTATCGTTAGAGCCAAAAAATATAGTGCTACCGCTAATGGTAGGAGGGTTAAAAGATTTCAGCTTCTTTGAATTCTCGTTTTGGAGGAGTAGTTTCCATCTCTGACCCAGAGGAGGATAGATAGAATTTGATGTAGAACCGCTTCCATTTACTCCGCGATAGGATAACCAATCTACTTGTTGCTCACAGTAAGCAAGGGAGCCGGCAATAACGAAGAAAATACAAATATCTAAAAGATGTTTTGACTTTATAAGCATAAGAAAAATCAGACTATGCTCAAAAAAACAGCTGAGAAATTACTTCTTAGCTTTATAATTTACAAGTATTTCCCCATAGGTTCTCAAATACAAAATCATTCAATTCCTTGCGAGAACGTGGTTCTTCAGCTCTTTTTTTTAGTTCCCCGTCTAATTTATCCGTACTATCAGGGTAGCCAATAGCACTAGCACATATAGCTTGAAAGTCATCAGGTATTTTCAAGTCTTGCTTGGCTTTGTTAGGATCAAAACCAGCCATTTGATGGACACTAAGCCCGAGATCGGTACTCTTGATGGCAAGATTAGCCATAGCTTGTCCTAAATCATAGATTGCGTGAGTATTATTTTTTTGATTTATCGTAAATTTTAATGATGCTACAGAAATCATAAGAACAGGTGCGCTTTTGGCCCATGCTTGATTAAAAGGAGCAAGACAGTTGAGTATGCGATCATAGTTTGCCTTATTACTTTGTGAGGCAAAAATAAAGTTCCAAGGTTGCTCATTGAAGCATGAAGCTGACCAGCGGGCGGCTTCAAATAACTCTTTTAATGTACTCTCATCTATCTCTTTGGCTGAGAATGACAAGGCACTATAACGATTTTTAATACTTTCATTTACTGTACTCACTTTATAAAAAATCTCCTTTTAATTTCGATTAAGACCATTGATAACTGCCCTTTTTTCATTGTCAATTTATTTTTTTAGTATTCTCACAACTCTATCGATTTGTGTGCTTAGCTTCTATAAAAACATTAAAAATAAATTTAATGTTTGACATTATGAGCTTATGTGACATTATTTATGGAAAGTAGATAATCGTGATACTATTTACTTAATTTGATATATTTAAGGAGAATTTAGTAATGGGTAAAAAAGTGAATGTAAAGACTAGTAAAATAGACCTTGCTAAGGAGAAAGTGAAGAATTTTTTTGAGATAGCTTCTATAGGAGGAGGTCACAATAAAAATAGAGAGTTAATTAAACTTTTATGCGGAGTTATTGGAGCTTTTATCTCTCAGCCAATTATATTATTAGCGACGCTTTCTTTTGGATTTGCTTCCCTGGCAGCTAAAATTTTTGGTATTAGAATTGAGGTGGGTATTTGGGTTTATTTGGTACTTTTTTTATTGAACGTCATCGTTTATATAATTCCTCTATTTACTACTATTAATTATATTAAGCCTAAAAATAACTTGGCGGTAGGCCTTTCTATACTAGTTATAGCTGGAGGAGTTTTTATTCTTTTTGGTACGATATTTTTGCTTATCACTCTGCCTCTTCAGTTGAGCTTTATCAAAATTGCTCTTTATTGTAATTTTGTACCGGTAATTACAATACTTCTGAGTGGGTTTTTACAATTCAAAGATGCGAAATAGAGTAATAAACTATCCGGTTTCTTAGAAATATAAATGATATCATTCGATTGATGGTATATTAATTGTATCGCTTAGGAGCTAAGCTTGTTTTGATAATATTTTAATATTCTATAAATGCTCGGCAAAAATACTCGATATAAAAGCAAATTATAACGTTTACTAATTATCTTTAGATCATGTTTACTGGTATTATTGAATCTATAGGGAGAGTAGAAAATATTATTCAAAAGGATTCTAAACTAGAGCTTGATATTTCATCTTCGCTTACATCGGCTCTATATATAGGTCAGAGTTTGGCTCACGACGGAGTTTGCCTCACAGTGGAGAAGATAGTCGCAGAAAAATATCAGGTCACCGTAATAGAAGAAACTATAAAAAAGACGACATTAGCTCAGCTTAAATGTGGTGACACATTGAATTTAGAGAGAGCTCTCGGAGTAGATCAAAGATTTGATGGTCATTTTGTACAGGGGCATGTCAGCACACTTGGTATTATTCGAGAAATAACTTCTCATATCACAAATAAAGATAAGGAAGTTGAGCCTTCCGATAATAAAAGTTTAAATACAGAGCATCGCATTATTGTTGAATACAATAGTGCTTATAATAACTTACTAGTGGCAGAGGGTAGCATTGCGTTGCATGGGATAAGTCTTAGTCTGGCAAGTCAAAAAAAAGCAGAGGGAACTGATAACTCGTTATTTTCTGTTTGCATTATTCCATACACTTATGAAAATACGAATATAAAACACTGGAGGATTGGTTCAAAGTTAAATATTGAGTTTGATATTATAGGGAAATACGTCCAAAACCTAATGGGACCGTATCTTAAAAATAGGAATATATTATGAAGTCTGATAATAAAAACACAAAAATTTCAGGTGTAGTTAATTTACTAGCAGAGTTTTCTATCCCACTTCTTTCTGGAGTTGTAATTGCTCTTTTTCTTGCGAACTTCTTGGGAGAGGGAGTAGTTAATCATTATCTACATTTACCACTCTTAGGACCAGATATTACTATTTTAGGACATGAGCTTAGTTTTTATTTTATAATAAATGATATATTCATGGTCTTATTTTTTGGTATTGCAGCTGTTGAAATTACCCAAGCGGTTATACCAGGAGGATCTCTAAATCCTATAACACGTGCTTTGAATCCAATTCTGGGAACTATCGGTGGTATTGTAGGTCCTGTTTTAGTATATATAAGTCTTGCTTATTTCTTTGAGTTAAAAGATTCTGTTTATAAGGGCTGGGCTATTCCTATTGCTACTGATATTGCCCTCGCTTGGCTTGTAGCTCGCTTTGTTTTTGGGAAAGGTCATCCAGCAATTTCCTATCTACTACTTCTTGCAATAGCAGATGATGCCCTTGGTTTGGGAATTATTGCTGTATTTTATTCAGATCCTGCTCATCCTGTCCAGCCTTTATGGCTATTACTTACCTTAACTGGCATGTTAATCGCTTATTTTCTCCGTTATAAAAAGGTAAGCAATTTTTGGTACTATTTATTATTAGGTGGTGTACCATCTTGGTTGGGACTTTTAGCGGCTCACTTACATCCGGCTTTGGCTCTTATTTTTATTGTGCCTTTTATGCCATCTGATTTGAAAAAGCATGAGGGACTTTTTGATGAAGAACAAGAAAGCAATACCATTTCTAATTTTGAACATTTTTTCAAGATACCAGTAGATTTTGGTTTATTTTGTTTTGGTTTAGCCAATTCAGCTATTGCATTTTCAGGCATAGGAGATGTGACTTGGTTAGTTTTAAGTTCTTTATTTTTTGGTAAAACTATCGGCGTTTTTCTATTTAGCTATATAGGAGAGCTATTAGGTCTAAAAATTCCTCAGGGAATGGGTTATAAGCATATCTTTGTTGTGGCAATTATTGCTGGTATTGGGCTTACAGTAGCACTCTTTATCGCAGGTATAGCTTTTATGGATCCAGAATTAGAAGGAGCTGGTAAAATGGGTGCCTTGTTCTCGATTGTAATTGCTCTGCCAGCTATTTTTTTGGGAATTGTCTTTAAATTAAAAAAACTTAAAAAGTAATTGTTATAATTTATTATGAAAGAAGCTAAACTAATAGAAGATGCTTATGAAAATCGTAATCTCCTTAGTGATGATAAAGTAAAGAAGGCTGTGCTCAAGTCTATTGCTGATTTAAACGAAGGCAGGATACGAGTAGCAGTTAAAAAGAATTTTGAAGAATGGGAAGTTCAGCTTTGGGTTAAAAAGGCTATCTTACTTTATTTTGGCTTGGCACCTATGCGTGATTTTTCGAGTGGAGATTTGAAATACTACGATCGTATTCCATTGCGCACAAATCATGAAGAGAGTGGCATTCGCGTGGTTCCTCCCGCTGTTTGTCGCTATGGAGCCCATATCGAAAAAGGAGCGATTCTTATGCCTTCATATGTGAATATTGGTGCTTATGTAGGAAAAGGATCAATGGTAGATACTTGGGCAACTGTTGGAAGTTGTGCTCAGGTAGGTAAATTTGTTCATTTGTCTGGTGGTGTTGGTCTTGGTGGAGTCCTAGAACCACCGCAGGCTCAGCCTGTAATTATAGAAGATCATGCTTTTCTAGGTTCACGGGCTATTGTAGTTGAAGGCGTTCAGGTTGGTGAGGGGGCAGTACTCGGTGCTAATGTTGTTCTTACAGCATCTACGCCTATTATCGATGTCAGTCAAACTAAGGAGACTATCTATAAAGGCGAAGTTCCTCCGTTTTCTGTTGTAATACCAGGTTCTCGCCCTAAGCAGTTTCCAGCAGGAGAATATATGACGCCTGCTGCTCTAATCATTGGTAAACGTAAAGCAAGTACAGATAAAAAAACTTCCTTGGAACAGAGCTTGCGAGACTTTGAAGTAAGTGTCTAGACATATATAAAAAGCTATATTTATATAAATTATACTTTAAAAGCAATGATTTGTGCAACTGAACTGCTATTATGACGATACATTTAATAATGGTAAATACTCTTATGAATAACAAACTTTTAGCTAGATTAAAATCA
>JABAAI010000039.1:237-8001 GCA_014238825.1 Leptospirales bacterium | reverse complement strand
TTGAGATAGACTTCTGTTCTAAATTAAAATACAGGAAGTATTTTAATTTAGATATTGATAGCTGGTATGTACTGGCTTTCTCGGGTCATTTTTACTAACGATGTTTAGCAACTTAGCTACCACGCTACTTTGCTATGCCACAAGGATGTGGACTATCAAATTACAAGGATGTACAAATGGATACTCTTTTAAAAAAAGAATTCACTAAGAATGTGGATCGCTTTGGACCTGATCCACTACTAAAAAGAAAGCAGGGGTTAAAAAACTCACTGTCTCGAGACATACTCGAGTATAAAAATAAGATTAACGACGAAGATTATATGATTTATGCAATTGATAAAATTGCTGTAGAATTAATACATTTCCTCGTCAAATAATATATATTTCTAATATTAAGGGGAGTAATAAACCTCCCCTTAATAAATATATCAAAACTAATTCCATTAATACTCACTTAATTTCACAAGCTTATAATACGACCGGTTCTTTTTTCAGAGTGATACCATAGCTATCTTTTAGTTTCTTTTTAATTTCATTAGCCAAAGAAAGTAATGCCTTCGTTGTACCATTCCCATTGTTCACTAAAACCAAAGCATGTTTGAGAGAAATTCCAACCCCGTCCTTAGAAAAACCACGACTAAAACCAGCATTCTCAATCAACCAAGCAGCGGGAACTTTCTTTTTATTAGTCTTTCCTTTTCCTATCTCAAAAAATGGGACTTCTTCCTTAATCCCTAGGCTTAAACAACGTTTTTTAAGTTCAGCATACTCTGAATTTGTTAAGATAGGATTAACAAAAAAAGATCCCACTGATGGTAAATAACTATCTTTGGCACCGATTACCATCCCCTTTTTAATTCTTAAAGCCAAAACAGAAGCTCGAATACTTTCTAAAGCCTTAATACTACAACTTATGATATGAATTCCCTTTTGCTCTAAGTCTACTCTTAGCTGAGGATAAATAATCTCTGGTATATATTCCTTATCAAAATAATAATTGACATGTGTAATTACCAAGCCCGTTAAATCCTTTTTAAAAATACTGGAGCGATAATTAAATCGACACTCATCATGACTTAGCTTCACTAGCTCAAGGCTCTTTCTATCAAGACATTCAACACTTTCTATACAGCTAGCAACCTCTTGACCGTAGGCACCAATGTTTTGGATAGGACTAGCTCCCACAGAGCCTGGAATACCAGAAAGACATTCCAGACCGCCAAAAGAATTCGTGATTAATTTTTTAACAAAAGCATCCCAATTCTCTCCTGCTGCCGCACGGACTCGGCAAGCCTTTTCACTTTTAATAATTTTTATGCCTCGCAACTCTAGTTTAATTACAAGACCATCAAAGCCATCATCAGATATAACAAGATTACTCCCCTCGCCTATAATGAGAACAGGGATCCCCTTTAATTTGGCTTTCTTGAGCGCAAGGCGAAGGCTCCAAAGATTATTAGCCCTAAAAAAATAACTTGCCCGCCCCCCTAGTTTGATGCTTGTGAAAGTAGAGAGAACCTTGTCTGTCTTATAAAGAGGAAAAAGCATTCGTAAGCCCTCTATGAGATGAACAAAAATCTGCTTAAGATAACTCCATACACTAAGACCAGCTTAGTTCTAGCACAAAACAATAATATCTATCGAAGAAGAAATATCTCTTATTTTTTTTCTTTACTAAGAGCCTGTAACATCTCCGAGCGAAGTTTAAATCTTTGTAAAGAATTTAGTACCTGCCATGCAGTCTTAAGCCTTTTGTAGTTCTCACCTTTGAACTTTGAATAACGGTTTATCAACTTAGCTGTTTTTCCATTCACGAAAGACAATATATATAATATTTTTTTTTTGTCAAGATAAAAAAAATCTTGTCTATATTATAGCAATCCGAGCCCCTATACTTGTGATATCAGAAGAATTACAGTATCTAGAACTACTAAAAAAGATAATCAATAACGGTGAAGAAAAAAATGATCGCACTGGTGTCGGAACAGCTAGCCTCTTTGGTGTTAATATGTGCTTTGATTTGAAAAATAATTTCCCTTTATTTACAACGAAAAAACTCCACTTTAAGTCTATTTTTTATGAGCTAATCTGGTTTATAAGAGGTGATACAAATATAAAATATCTCAATGATATGGGAGTACGAATTTGGGATGAATGGGCCGATGAAAATGGAGAACTTGGCCCTATATACGGCTCTCAATGGCGAAATTGGGACAGCCTAAAAAAAGATAAAATAGATCAAATAAGCAATCTAATTACGGGTCTAAAAAATGATCCAAATAGTCGCCGGCATATCATAAATACTTGGAATGTAGCTGCCTTAGCTGAAATGGCTCTACCTCCATGCCATCTACTAGCCCAATTCTATGTTTGTAATAAGGGAGGGCTCTCCTGTCAGTTTTATCAGCGTAGTGTCGATGCTTTTCTAGGACTTCCCTTTAACATTGCTTCATATTCTCTTTTGACATATTTATTGGCTAGTATCTGTGACTTAAAACCCAAAAAACTTTATTTTATTGGAGGTGATGTCCACCTCTATAAAAATCATCTAAAACAAGCTAAGGAACAACTCTCACGTACTCCATTTGCCTTCCCAACTCTGCATATGGAAAAAATGCCTCAATCTTTAAGTGACATCGAAAAAATGGAGCTGAGTAACATAAAAATAGAAAATTACCAGTCATATCCACCGATTACGGCTCCGATTGCTGTCTAATGAGTTATCAAGAAATACTTAAAGTTGAAAAAGAAGAGCTAGCTAGCCTAAAAAAGCAAGGCTCCTTAATTTTCTGTGCAGTCATTGCCCAATCTTTAAACGGAGTTATTGGCAAAGACGGAAGACTTCCTTGGCACGAGCCCGCAGATTTAAAGCAGTTTATGTCATTAACGATGGGAGGATGTCTAGTTATGGGACGGCGTACTTGGGAAGGATTTGGCGGGCGACCTCTCACTGGTCGCCAAAGCATAGTACTCTCACGCAATAAAGAATTATCCTTAGCTCAAGGCGTTTCAAGAGCAAGTAATATACAAGAAGCTATCACTATCGCAGCAAACAAAATATCAAGGGAGAAAACGGAAAAACGCATTTTTATTATTGGTGGTAGTACTCTCTATAGCGACTACTTTGAGCTACTAGATGAGATATGGCTTAGCCTAATAAAAGATATTTACGACGGTGATGTACATTTCAATGCCTTTACGCTTATGAAAGGAAATGAATGGGAAATAGTGGAACGTAAAATTTTAAGTGATAAGATTGATTTCTTTGACATAAAGCGAAAATAACTGAAAAAACTAATTATGAAAACTTCAATGAAATAATTATTTACTTGCCACTTATTATAAAGAAAAAAAAATATGCTCATATGTCTGATTTTAAAGATATTGTAAAAAAATTTTTTAGCCTTTCTTTACTAGCTCTAACGCTAGTTATATTATTTATGATACCGGGAAGTACGGTCCTTCGCCCTGAGGACAAAAATAGTTTCCATAGTTTTGCTTTGGAAACTGGTGTTGGACATAGCCCTGACGGAGTACTAAGTAATTGGGAATTGAGTGGTTGGGTGGGTGGTGATTACCATAAGCTATTGTTAAAAACCAAAGGGAAAAATCTCAATGGAGAACTTCAGAAAACTGAATCAAGGCTAGGCTATGGTCATAATATAGCTGATGACTGGGACATCCAAATTGGTATGCGTCACGATTCAGTCCCTCCGGAAGCTCAAAACTATGCTGTACTTGGCTTGAAGACCGTAGGTCCTTATTCTATAGAAATAGAAGCCTATCTTTTTGCCACTCATAAAGAGCAAGTAAGCTCACGCATTGAAGCAACAATAGAATTCTCGCTTACTCAAATGCTGATGATTGAATCCCATATAGAGTTTGATATGTTTCTTCAAGATATTCCTGAACAAGACATAGATGCTGGTTTAGCAAGCACTGAAATTAGTTTTATGCTAATCTATGAACTTATACACGAATTTACACCTTATCTAGAGCTTAGCTACGAAAAAGAACATGATCACGACCATTCGGATAACGACGAGAAAGATTATCATTACCGCATCAGCATCGGTGCCCACTTTTTGTTCTAGTAAGTCAAATCTACTTAGAATAAACACACTGCTAAAATATAAGCTTTAGTTTGCAAAATATCTTACTCGATTTTTCTTGACATGCTACCATCCTAAGAGCTCTTGTCTCTAGTTACGGCAGTAGAAAATCACAGTGGAAAGCGGCGATAAAACACAAAGTTCTTCTGAAATATACGAGACACGTCTAGAAAAGCTAGCCACACTCCGTAAAGCAAATAACAATCCATACGACCTCCATTTCTCACCCAAAGACAAAGTCGCCAGTCTCTTAGCCCTAGATCCAGAAAGTTTTTCCTCAACAAAGGAATATAGCCTAGCAGGACGCATTCGATCATGTCGTTTAATGGGGAAAGCAGTGTTTTGTGATTTAGAGGATCCTAGTGGAAAAATACAGCTCTATCTTAGTAAAAATAAAATAGGAGAAAAGCTAGATGATTTTAAAAATATCGACTTGGGCGATATCATTGGAGTAAAGGGAAGCCTATTTTTAACCCGCACGAAACAAATCACCCTAGATATTACAGAATACTTCCTCCTAGCTAAATGTCTACGCCCATTGCCTGCGGCTAAAGAAGCACAGGGTAAAATTTTTGATGCTTTTGCTGATAAAGAACAACGCTATCGCCAGCGTTATCTAGATTTGATTGTCAATCCCGCTACACGCAAAAACTTTTTAATCCGCTCTCAAGCCATCGCTAAAATCCGTGAATTCCTTAGTAAGAAAAATTATATAGAGGTTGAGACTCCTATGATGCAAAGCCTACCGGGTGGAGCTGCTGCTCGTCCTTTTGTTACCCATCATAATACATTAGATATGAAACTTTATTTGAGAGTTGCTCCTGAATTATATTTAAAAAGACTTATTGTAGGTGGCTTTGAAAAGGTATTCGAAATAGGACGCAATTTCCGAAATGAAGGTCTTAGCCCTAAACACAACCCAGAATTTACAATGCTAGAAATTTATGAATCATACGGAAATTTAGAAAGCATGTTTGAACTCTGTGAAGAACTTGTCTGCCACATCGTAAGCCAAATCGTAACAAATTCTTGCGAAAACCTTAAACTTGACTATGGAGAACATTGCTTAGATTTTAAAAGACCTTGGAAACGCCTTGACTACCTAGATTCTATTGCCACTTATGCCAAGATTAACTTCAATCCAAAGTGGAGTCTCAAAGAAGCAAAAGAAGCCACTCAAAAAACAAAAGTAAATCATACTTTGCTTGAAAAATGTGAGACTATTTGGCAAGTAGCAGAACTGATTTTTGATACTTGCGTGGAAGCAGAATTAATTCAACCTATTTTTATTCAAAACTATCCTAAAGAAATTTCACCTCTAGCGAAGACATCACCGAAGGATCCCAATATTGCCGAACGCTTTGAGCCCTATGTTGCAGGGAGAGAAATTGGTAACGCCTTTAGTGAGTTAAATGATCCCTTAGAGCAAAAAGAACGTTTTCTGGCGCAAATTGAAGAACGAAGCAAAGCAAATGAAGCAGGCTCGGCTATTGATGAAGATTATATACGAGCCTTAGAATATGGTATGCCCCCTACTGGTGGTCTTGGTCTAGGAATAGACCGCCTTATAATGTTACTAACAAATTCTCAATCCATACGCGAGACTATTCTTTTTCCTATACTTCGCCCAGAACTTAAGTCTAAATAAACACCTCAAGACTAAGCTTCAGCTCTAAAGCAAGCAAGGCCTATAAATTTTAATACTCAAATACGATAAAATGCAAAAGCAAATACAATGAAAAAAAAATCACTTATCATCACTCTAATGATTTTTTGCTTAGCCTTGGGATTAGATAGAGACCCATTTTCTTTAGAGGCCCAGTCTAAGTTTCCAAATATTTATAAAGTTTCCTGCTTAGCAAAAATAGAAGGTTGCCCTTGCTATCTATCATCAAATAAAATCAAAGAGAAAACCAAAAAAATACCCAAAAAGAATACTAAACTTAGAAATCTTTTTCACGCAGAGTCAGTTATAGCTAAAAATAAAACAATAAACGGTCTAAGGCAAATCAGTGTCCGCTTTAATAAGAAGCCTAATAATAAACTATGTTGGTATCCTAACAAAAAATTAATCGCCATGGAATATGCAAAAGTAAATCCCAAGCTAAACATTAATTCTCTCAAAAGAAAAAGTCATAAATTAATTCCACTTAAAAAACTAGTAGCTAGTAAATATCTCAAAAGCAAAAAGAAAATTAACCTAGGTCTCTTTTGGGCGACTTACTATCATCTCGCTCTAGAGGATTTCTATCCCAGTAAATCTGGAAAAAATATTGCTATTCGAGGTCGTGGAAAAAAGATATTAGGTTATGCCTCCCCAGAATTTTTAGATCAAGTTCGCTGGCAAGGAAGTGGTATTACAAAAACTGGACAGCATCTCCACATTGTCTCTACCAAAAAACCGTTGCGTTTTGAAAACTATCCTAATAACATCTGGGCTTGGGGAGCTGGAGAATCTTACAAAGTTGCTCCTTATAGAACGATAGCATTGCACTTCCCTGCTTTGTGTAAACTTTTAGGTCGCAGGACTTGCTCTAAATCATCTGTTATAGGAACTCTCTTGTATATTCCAAAGGTAGTTGGAATTAAGATGAGGGAAGGAGAAAAGCATGACGGATATTTCTGTGCCAACGATACAGGCTCACCCTATTATATTCGCAGCGATAGAATCGATATCTTTGTTGGGATTCATGGTGGAGGGAATCCATATTTACCGTATCAGCGACAAACAAATTCTCTTATCGAGGGAGGAATTCAAAATATAGTCCCCTCAGATTGGCGCCTTTGGAAGGGTCCTAAGCTAGATGGAGACAGAATCTGGTGTCCCACAGCTAAGCTACCGCGTACACCATGGAATCCCAAGCCGGGTGACTGCACTCACGACTATCATGTAGTTGCTAGGGCTAAAGCTATGAGAATCTTTGCTATGAAAAATTCAAAAGGAGATATCGTAAAATGTCGTAAGTTCTAGTTGAGAAAAATGTTTAATTGTTCTAATTTTCAAATTTTAATGGAGATAATGGAGCTATAGGGGCTACTTTCAAATCTTTTAGCATTGCTTTTTTTACGGGACGCGGGCGACCTTCTTTTGCCAAAAATTTCTCAATGATAGCTTGTTTTTTTTCTAGTTTAGAAATGTGTCGCCTAATGATCCGGTTAAAATTTAACTTGCCCGTTTTCATTTCAAAAAGTCTACTCTCTATACTAGGCAAGTCTAATATAAAACGATACTGATTAGCCTGCCTAGCATATATTCTGCTCTGCTTTTCAAAGACAAATGCCTGCTTGTAATAACTTTTGGCAATTTGAAAAGAAAGCTCCAAATCATCAGCAAAATCAAGGTCATGCTGATAAAGCAATCTTTTATCATAGAGCGAGCCAATCCGCATAAAGCTTCGCATGATTAGATAATGAATTTGCATAAACATAAGGAGGCGGTATTTATGAAATTCCTCTTGTGTTTTTATTTTACAGAGTGACTTGCTTGGATGACGAAATTTCCTAGCCAAGCCTTGATTTAATAAATAGATATTCTCCTTCAGGTTTTGAACTTGATATCCATGAGGCAATCCATATAGCTCATAAAAATCTTCTAAATGACGAGGCATAAATTTATACTTTTGAAAGGGTATCCAATCTGAAAATTTGACCC
>JABAAI010000039.1:0-227 GCA_014238825.1 Leptospirales bacterium | reverse complement strand
CAGCGACCAGTACGATCATAATAATAATTTAATCGAAGTTGTCCGCTGGCTTGCTGTGGATAATATGCCTCAGGCATCA
Organism: Leptospirales bacterium; assembly: GCA_014238825.1. Taxonomy (GTDB): domain Bacteria; phylum Spirochaetota; class Leptospiria; order Leptospirales; family Leptonemataceae; genus JABAAI01. The sequence goes on along the minus strand of JABAAI010000039.1, from coordinate 148 downwards.
TTCGCTCAGATTCTTTTTGAGAATATCTGGAATCAAAGGGAAGGCAAAGCAGCAAAATTACCATGCTAAGACTTATCAAAAAACTAAATAGTTTATAATTTTTCATAATCCATTTAACGGCTAATCAAATAGCTTGCTTTTTTATTTT
>JABAAI010000038.1 GCA_014238825.1 Leptospirales bacterium | reverse complement strand
CAAGAAAAGAGTATTTGGCGTAAAATAACTGAGTTACGAATTGCATTTATTCTAGAAAGAAATTTGACTAAGGAGCAAATCTTGGAGTTGTATTTGAATCATGTCTATTGGGGGCATGGTGTCTTTGGTCTAGCTGAGGCAAGTCAGCTTTACTTTTCTAAGCAAGTAAAGCATTTGAAACCACAGGAGACATCTTTTTTAGTTAGCATTCTACCAAAGCCATCTGCTTGTAGATTTTTGAGCATTTGCAAGGATGAGGGAGTCTTGCGCCGAATGAAGAGATTAGAGAGCATGTTTTTTTAGTTAAGAAAATTTTTTGTTTAGCCGAGGGGCAATAGAGATGGTTTTTTATAGAAATTGTTTGATGTTATCGTATTTAAAGTTTTTTTGTTGTCTTTGTGTTCTATTTCTTGTGGCTTGCGTCTCCTTTGACGATTACAAAGAGATAAAGTCAGATTTGGATAAGGAGCGTACGAAGAATGAAAAACTTGCTAAGCTCCTAAGTGAAAACAAGCAAGATCTCAATACCGCTAAATTAGAGAGAAATATTCTGGCGGGAAACACCAGCCTTAGCCAAAAAGAAAAAGAAGATTATCTTAGTATCGTGAGTCAATTAGAGCGTTTCAAAAGTTCAGTTGATGTTGGTACTTTAAATGTGCGTGTGTCTGGTAGGCGAGCGGTTTTAGTTTTACCAGCAGATGTTTTATTCGATAGCGGTTCTGCAGTGCTTTCTAAAAAAGGTAGCCGTACGATCACACAAATTACACAAATCTTAAAAGGAAATATAAATTGCAAATATCAGATTGAAGGACACACGGACAATGTGCCAATACATACTCCTCGCTTCCCATCTAATTGGGAGCTTGCCTCTACTCGCGCACTAAAAGTTTTGCATACGATGGTCGCGGCTGGAATGTCTCCTAGTTTTCTTAGTACGGCTAGTTTTGCCGATACTCGTCCGATCCAATCTAATGACAAAAAAGAGGGTAGGGAAGCCAATCGAAGAATTGAGATAGCTCTTATTCCTGATATTTCAACTCTAAAACTGTCACAGTAGAAATAGGTTTTTTTAATAGCTAGTTCTGTTTAGCTTTGTTATCGAGACTTTTTTATTTATCACATAACAGACAAATAACAGACAAATAGCGGACAAATATATACTTAGCACTCAGATTGTTGGCTAGTTCACTATTTACAACTATTCCACAGTGACTGACTTTGCTAGGTTGCGGGGTTGGTCTGGTTGACAGCCACGCTCCACGGACACATAGTATGATAGAAGCTGTAAAGGTATTACGTTTAAAATAGGACTAAGGAGTGGGATACATTCCGGTATGGAAAAATTATAGTCTGCGAGTTTAGCTGTCTTTTCATCTCCTTTGCTAGAAATGGTGATAATCTTTCCTTTGCGTGCTTTGACTTCTTCGATATTAGATAGCATTTTTTCGTATGTTTCGCATTTGGTAGCAATGCAAACTACCGGAACTTGATCTGTTATCAGGGCGATGGGACCATGCTTAAATTCACCTCCTGCATAACCTGAGGCGTGAATGTATGACAGCTCTTTGAGTTTCAAAGCCCCCTCTAGAGCTGTGGCATGATTTAGCCCTCTGCCTAAAAATACAAAGTCCTTGCTTTGCTTGAAATCACAAGCCCACTGTTTAATGATATCTGCTTGAGATAGAATTTCTTCAATTTGTTCTGGTAGTTTTTTTATTTCGCTATAGAGTTTTTTGCGCTCTTCTTTTTTGCTAACCCAGCGTATTTCCGATAAAAAACTTGCATAAAGGATGAGATGTAATACTTGGGCGGTGTAGGCCTTTGTCGAGGCGACACCAATTTCTGGTCCTGCTAATAGGTCAACATAGGCATTAGCTTCGCGGGCAATAGTGGAGTAAGTATTATTTACAAAGGCAATCACGCGCAAAAATTTTGCCTTGGCTTCATAAATACTAGCAAGGGTATCTGCAGTCTCGCCACTTTGTGAAATGGCAAGGACTTTGGTATCACCACTTACTATGGGATTACGATAGCGAAACTCTGAAGAAATGTCGACTTCTGTTGTTATTTTAGCAATATTTTCTAAGTAATGTTTACCAACTAAAGCTGCATGCCAAGATGTTCCCGCACTGATTAGGACAATGCGACTAAGGCGACCAAGGTAGGAGTTGTCACTTTCTTTTTCTGGAAAGAGGACTTTAGCTTCGTCTAAGCAGATCCGTTTTTCAATGATAGAGCGGATGATCTTTGGCTGTTCGAAAATTTCTTTTAACATAAAGTGAGGGAAGTTATTTTTTTCGGTGTCCTTTGCTTCAATTTTAATTTGATGTGTTTCGTAAGTTTTTGGTGACTTCTTCTTATCAAATAGCACCAGTTCTCCATCATCTTTAATCCAACCCCATTCCCCACTCCTAATATAATAATTTTCTTTGGCTAGTGGTACTACGGCCGGAATATCGCTGGATAGGAATACGTCATTTTCTCCTTTTGCGTAAATCAAGGGTGAACCATCACAGGCAAAGAAAAGTTTTTTATCTTGACGATCTGAAATTAAGACAAAGGCATAACGACCCTTGAGCCGTGAGATACTATGATGCAGGGCATCTTCTATACTTGCTCCCTCTTTCATCTTATCTTCGATTAGATAGGGGATCACTTCAGTGTCTGTTTCTGAATGGAAAACATAGCCCTTGCCTAGCATCTCATGGCGTAGCTCATAATAATTTTCAATTATACCGTTATGGGCCACTGCAAGATTTTTTTGGCTATCAGTATGAGGATGGGCGTTTATTTGATTTGCTTCGCCATGAGTAGCCCAACGCGTATGACCGATACCAATATTACCAGTGACGGGGTGGGCTTGAAGATGCATTTCTAGTTCTTTAATTTTACCTACTGCTTTACGGACTTGCAATTCCCCGTTGTTCAAAACAGCTATCCCTGCCGAATCATAGCCCCGGTACTCCAAACGCGTAAGACAAACAAGTATTACGGATTCAACACTTTTGCTACCAATATAAGCGATTATACCACACACTATCTTACTGCTCCTTATTATTCCTTAGTTACAATTTTTGCGTTGGTCTCAAACTGTTTTTGAATTATTATACGAATATCTTTATTCAATAATTTTTGCCTAGCAAAGAGCTGAGCAGATTGTTTTAATTTACTATGTAGTTCTTCTGAGTTAAGCAACAGATTAATACAACTTAGCATCTTATTATTATTATCGTGTTCAGTAATCAATCCTGTCAACTGATTTAAGACGACTTCTTCTATACCTCCTACTTTCCCGGCAACTATCGGTAAGCCAAACCAACTTGCTTCCATAAAAACTGTGCCAAAGGCCTCGACTTCATCATCTCTAATCGAGCCTGGTTGAAAGAAAATATAGGCACGTTGAAAAAGTTTAGCAAGGAGGGCATCATCTATAAAACCAGTAAAACTGACTTTCTTTTCTATGTCGAGCTTGAGTACTCTGCTACATTCTTGGAGATAACTTAACTCAGGTCCAGAGCCGACTATAACATAGTGCAAGTTAAGATGTTTTTTAGAAAGGAGGGACATTACTTTTATTGCCTTTTCTAGCCCTTTGCGAGCGACAAGTGGACCTACGCTTAGTAAGATTTTTTTTCTAGAGATACGAGAGGCGAGCCATTTTGGTATTTCGGCAGACTGTTTTTTCTGCCAAGCAGGGCGAGGACTAAAGCTAGGTGGTAATACACAAACTTTCTTAGTAGCTATTCTTTGCTTGATGCCTGTTCGGGCTATAAACCAAGATAGAGCAAAAATTGTATGACAATCTTTTAGGAATCGCTTATAAAAAAAGTTGAAGATATTCAGTTTATTGATATTTGGATGATGAGTAACATTACCCCCATGCAATAGTATGCCGTATGGAATTCCTAGGCTGACTATCTCTCTTGAAATAACATAACTAGTTAGAGAAATGCTACTAAAAATAATATAATTTGGGGCAAAGGAAGTGATAATCTTATTGATGCCAAGTCTAAGTTTATTATTTTTTTGAATTAGGCATATTGCTGATTGTTTAATTTGTGGTCTGTAGATAGGGAAGCGACTTTTGCTCGTATATTCATTTATTAATTTTTTGCTACTTATATAATTCTTCTTTTTGGTAGTTACAATTATTGTGATTTTATTTGGGGACCATTGATTTGCGACTAGACTAAAGAAACTTTCTAATCCTCCTGGTTCTGGAGGAAAAAAGTCTGTTATTAATAGTAAGCGATGCATTATGACGGTATGCAATTAAGTGCGCATATAGTAAATCTAAAATTACTGAATATTTTTACTTTACATAGCCTCATTGATGGAGATATAGTGTGGTGATATTATTATCAATTTTAGTTGAACTTAGGTCGGACTTGGGAGTCTAGTTTATGTTTTTAATTTTTCGGCGTTTAAGGACAGCATGGCAAAATAACCCTACTAACTTAGCTGATTATCACTTTGAGCATTTTATAGAGCTTTCAAAAGAAGAAAAGCAACATTGTCGAGCAAAGAGAATAAAGCCGGGAGAGATGATTTATCTGGGAGATGGTAAAAATAAGCGCTGGCGACTTCCTTTGCTCGACAATTATCGTCTAAGCTTTAATAGCTCTCTTAAATCCGCTACACATTACGAGCCAAAACGGATAGTATGCATGGCTCTGGCAGAAAGAAGTCGTTTAGAGAAGGATTTCCTAGGCCCTGCAGTTCAACTAGGGATGAGTCATTTTCAACCCCTGTGCTTGGATCGTTCACTAGCACGCAGCATTTCCATTGAGAGAGTTAAGAGTATTTTAGTAGAAGCGGCAGTACAGAGCCAACGCTTTTTTTTAGCTCGCCTCTTATCAATAAAAAACCTATCGTCTTTACATATTTTATTGCACAGATTACACTTGAGTAAAGAGGAGGGGGGAAGACAAAAAAAAACTAGTGCCATTATCGTCCTTGATCCCAATGCCAAGCTCAGTTTTGAAAGCCATCTTAGCTCTCATCCTCAGCTTATGAAAGAAACAGTAGTTCTGATAATAGGTCCAGAAGGTGGTTTTAGCCCTTCTGAGATGGCGGGATTTGAAAACAATAATTATACTATAGCAAGGCTTGGTACTGGTAAAAATATTCTACGCATTGGAGTAGCAGGGCTTGCTGGTTTGGCCAAGCTGATGGCTGAGTAAAAATAGCGGAGACATAAGCTGGATTCTGTCAAGGGCCATCATTTATCTTGTCCCATAGATTACTCTATGCGCTCTTTGCTCTCTACCCACAGTCTCGGCCGGACTAGCCTTCCTATTACGACTGTCTATCTGAGATTGCACCAAGGAGGGTTTACCATGCCATTTATATTACTATAAATGCGGTGAGCTCTTACCTCGCCTTTTCACCCTTAGCTCCACAAAATTTGCTGGCCGGTATATTTTCTGTGGCACTTTCCGTCATCTCATCTAAGATGCCCGGGTGTTACCCGGTCCTCTGTCCTATGGTGTCCAGACTTTCCTCACTCCTTTCCTAAGAAAGGTCGCGCGATAGCCGTCTCCGCAGATGTTTTATAAAGGAATCATGAATAATGGCAAGTGATTTAAAAAATATTTTTGAATTTTGCTTGTATAATTGATAGGCTTTGTTAATTTGCGTTTACTCTCTAATGAGAGTTGGGAGCTATTTAAAATATGGGTAAAGATAAAGCAAAGAACCAAATGGATTATCTCCTTATGCAGGCCGATGAGGCCAGTGATAAAGATCCGTCTCTAAGCTCTTTTGCAAAGGGGGAGGATGAACTTAATGTTAAGGATGATGAGGCTAATGCTGAGAAAGATAGTAAAATCAAGGCATTTGAAGCAGAGCAACTAATTAATAGTGCGGATGCTTCTCCTATTGTGAAGTTGGATGATATTTCTAATATGGTAAATATTCCAGGCAAGGTTAATATTTTGGATGTCGAGCTGCCAGTTATTAAAAATGTAAATAAAGGAGATAATACAAAAGAAGTGGAACCAAATATAAATTTATTGATGGATGTAAAAATGACTCTGACAGTAGAGTTAGGTAGAAACAAAATGCTTATTAAGGAAATGCTTGCCCTAGGAGAAGGTTCGATAATTGAATTGGATAAACTAGCGGGTGAGCCTGTTGATCTTCTTGTTAATAGCAAATTGATTGCGAAAGGCGAAGTTGTTGTTATTGATGAAAACTTTGGTGTTAGGGTTACTGATATTGTGGCACCATCGGAAAGAATAAAAAGTGAAAGAAAGGAAGCATTTTAATAAAGACAAGGACTACTAAAATATGCTATATGTTTTCCAATACTAAGCGCGTCTATAATTTTTCACCAGGACCGGCTACTTTACCTACTTCTGTTTTAGAAGAGGTTCAAAAAGATTTTTTAAATTATCAAGCTAGTGGGATGTCCGTGATAGAAATGTCGCATCGATCTAAAGTTTTTCTTAAAATTTATGAAGATGCTATCGCTTCTCTTCGCTCTCTAATGTCAATCCCCGATAGATTTGATATCCTCTTTATGACTGGGGGAGCGTCTACTCAGTTTGCCCTCGCCCCTCTTAATCTATCTGCTCCCGGTCGTCAGGTTTCATATATAAACACAGGTTCTTGGTCGAAAAAAGCAATAGAGCAGGCTAAACTTCAGGGTCTCTCTGTTAATATACTTGCTAGCTCAGAAGACAAAAATTTTAGTTATATTCCTAAAGACTTTAATTTAGCTGAGGATCAAGATTATCTTCACATAACCTCCAATAATACTATTTTTGGGACACAGTACAAGAAATGGCCTAGCCCAGTTTTAGAGTCAGAAGCAAAAACAAAATGTCCACTTGTTATAGATATGTCATCGGATTTCTTGTCTAGGCCTATTCTCGATTGGAATAACATAGCATTGCTTTATGCCGGAGTTCAGAAGAATGCAGGTCCTGCTGGACTAACAATTGCAATTATTGCTAGAGAATATTATGATCGCGAAAAAGAAAATACCCCAAGCCTCTTTCGTTACAGTACTTATGCCAAAAATCAGAGTATGTACAATACACCACCTAGTTTTCAAATCTATATGTTTTTACTAGTTCTGAAATGGATAGCAGAGCAGGGAGGACTTGTAAAAATGGCTCAGCACAATGAGAAAAAGAGTGAGCTGATTTTTTAGATAAATATCACGATTTTTACAAGGCTCATGCAAATAAAGAAGACCGATCCCTTATGAATATAACTTGGAATTTATCGGATACTAGTCATGAGAATCTTTTTTTAGAAATGACTGAAAAACACGATTTGTATTCTTTGAAGGGACATCGCTCTGTAGGTGGTTTTAGAGCCTCTGTTTATAATGCGATGCCACTTAGAGCGTGTGAGCTTTTGGCTAGTTGTATGGAAGATTTTTATAAAAAATATTCCTAAGTCGAAATTTTATATAAAATATGCTGGACTTTCAACGCTCATAAAATACCTAAAGATAAGGATAATTATAATGGTAATAAAATGTGGCTCAAATTAGGAGAAGAAGAATTAGTTAATTTGGATTATTGTGTAGCAATTAGAAAGGAAGGTCTGCACTCAATTGAGTTATCATACCAAGATGCATCAAGCAATAGAATTATAGATTTGTCTGATGAGCAGAGTCGGAACATAGCTTTTGATAGAGTTGTTAAAAATTTAGTTCGCTTACAGCAAGCTATGGAATAACAGGATATAATAACAGGATATTCTGACTATAGGATTATAAAATATTAAATAGAAAATATTGTATATTAGATTTTCTATACTTAGCAAAGAGCTAAGGTCGGTTATTAAAATGCAATGATCTAATTATATTTTTTGAAGATGAATAAAAAATAGGCTAAATTGCTTGACAAATCTTTTTATACAGGTACAATTAACTTACTTATTTTTATATTAAATATATGCTTAAAACTTATATCTTAAATCTTGGCATTTTTTTTATATTCACTTTATTGTGGCTTGGCTCGTCCGTCTTGTTGGCAAAGCCTTACTATATTGGAGGGGGACTGGGATATGCTAGTGATTATTTTAATCAGAGCTATGTCCCATTGCTTGGAGTAGGCTTAGGTCGTGGTGCTGCCAACGAAGAAATACGTGTTTATAACGCCTTTGAGGATGATGTGGCAGAAAAAAGTAGCGGCAC
>JABAAI010000037.1 GCA_014238825.1 Leptospirales bacterium | reverse complement strand
TACTCCTAATATATCTTCTTCGCAAGTCTTTTGTACTCATCTCTTAGAGCATTATGATCTTGCTATTATTCCTGGACTTGCCTTTAGCGATGATAATGCCGTCCGTCTTTCTTATGCCCTAGAAGAGTCCTCCATTCGTAAGGGACTGGAACGTTTAGGAAATATGGTTAATGATTTACTGAAATGACCATGTGTTGTTATCCCTTGCAAAGTACACAAGCACCGATAACCCCCCAAACAAGGATGTTGGGCGGCGTCATCTCGGGCATTCTCCCTATGCCAGTTACCATTTTTTGAAGACTTTTATTTTATTTTTTTTCATGTATTGCTGAAATTCTTCTTGTAAGTGAGATGGCCCAGCAAAGAGACCATAGCTAAGTGTTTTCTTCGAATTAAAGTGATGTTCATTAAACTTTTTTAATTCTATTATATTATATTTACTTCTAGAAATGATGATAGGGACTCCACCGGCGATATCCCATTCATGCTTAGGACATAGGCTGATAGCTGCATCTGCTCTACCTGTGGCAACTAAGGCTAACTTACGAGCGATACTGGAGCTATGAATACAGTTAAAGTCATTCTCTAATTGACTTAGCTTATTTTTTTTAGATTCTGTTCGACTGATTAGTATTTTGGCTTCTCCTAAGTTTCTGGCAGTTTTTTCAATAATATCCTTTTGTTTAAAGCTGAACCTAGACATAATTTTTTCATGAAAATCTTCTAGTGATATATTTTCTATATCTTTAGCTATATCCAAATCATCTGGACCATCATACTTATAATGTTCTAGTCCGATTCTAACATCTCCGATGATAATTTCATTAGTTGCCGGTAGAGCAATTCCACCTGTTATTGGTAAATTATGTAGAATAAGACCAACAGATATAGAAAATTCAGGGCTACCATTTATGAAGTCATTTGTACCATCAATTGGATCCACTATCCAAAGATTATCTAGCTGTAAGCGCTTCTTATTATTTTTACTTTCTTCGGAAAGCCATCCTATATCTGGTAAAATATAGTTTAAGTCTTTTTTTAAGAGCTCATTTATTCTTATATCAGCGCTTGTACATGGACCTTGATTTCTTTTTTGCCATACATCGTAATTTTTATTTTTAAATGCATGCATTGCAAAGAGAGAGGAACGTAGCAGAACTACTTTTAATTTATCTAATATATCAAGTGTTTTCATAAATAAATTTCCACAAAGATTAAGTAAAGGCTATAGTGTCGCAAGCCAAAGCAAATCTTTGTACATAATAATTAAACCTAGGAACAGCAGTAGCCCAAAGCTTAGCCTATGCATATTTTCTCTGATCTTTGAAGAAATAGCTTTACCAGCTAAGGCCTCATAGAGAAAGAAAACCAGATGTCCACCATCCACAACAGGTAATGGTAATAGATTCATAATACATAGCGCAATAGAGATAGTTGCAAATAAGTACAAGTAGTTTTGAAAACCAGTCTCAAGAATAATTCCTGCGGCTCCAAATATACGCACGGGACCTGCTGCATTATCAAGGAAGGATATCCTTCCCGTAAAAATGCTTTTGAAAAATTGAGGATAAACCATTACGCTATTGAAAAGATCTCGTGTAGCTTCTACGAAGGTGCTTATAAAAGAAGGATGATTTGGCAAATAATCGCCATGGATAAGCGGTATAGGACGGAAGCCCATCAGTCCATGTTTTTTTCCCAATAACTTTGCCTTAAAAGAGCGATTTCCCATCTCTAATTGAACCGTCTGTGGCTTTTTAAATTTTTTGTACATCTGCTCAAAGGAACCCGGCGCTTTACCATTTATCTTAATAAAATTTAGGGCACGTTGTTGGCTTGGCAGTGAAGAGAACATGTTATGATCGCTAAGCTTCACCTTGTATTTATTATCCCAGAGCTCAGTTATTTTAATAATATATTCTGGACTGGTTGGTACCTGTACCATCTTTTCATAGCTAGGCCAAGATGCAAACCAAGGATAACGTTCTCGTTTAACGAGCACGTTTACAGTTTTGCCATGAAATTCTCCGAGGACATTTTGTAAATCTTGCAGGTTTTTTATTTTTCTTCCCTCAACGTTTAGGATCACATCCCCATCTTTTAAATACGGGATAGCGCGTAATTCACTTGCTAAGGGCTGATTGTCAAATAAGGAGTATAACTTGTATTTCCAGACGCTGAGGGTGGGATAGTCTACCTTAAGGTAAGTCTCTCCCGGCATGCGCAATCCAATGCGACTAATACCAGATGGGCTTAGATATGGGACTACTAGTTTTTCTAAAGTTTTCTCTTTGCGTTCAATCTCAAAGTTCATGGCTTCACCTTCAGAAAGGGCTATGTATTGTTGCATTTCAATGAAACTGTGTACTGATTTGCCATCAATTTTTCGGACTAGATCTCCGTTTCTCAGTCCTGCCTTTGCTGCAGGCGAATCATTGCTAGATTCTTCAGAAAGTGTAATGCGCGGTGCAATAGGACCAGACAGGGAGTGCAACAATAAAAAGACTACAAATCCTAAAATTAAATTAAATAGAGGTCCCCCTAGTACAGGGATCATTCTCTTCAAGGGAGGAAGGCTATTTAAGCTACCAGAGACTTTTTTGTCTGGGTCATCATCTCCATAAAATTTTACATAACCACCAAAAGGAATGGCTGTTATTTGCCAAGTTGTATCACCAATTTTCTTTTTTAGGCGACCTTTACCATAGCCTATGGAAAATATTTCTGCTTTTACTCCAAGCAGTCGACCTAATGTATAATGTCCGAGTTCATGTATAAAAATACATAACCCTAAAATAAATGCCCCACCGAGTAAGAAAAGTATCATAAATAAAGAAAAACCTATTTAAAATATATCACAAGTATATATTTTAAATAATCATATACTATACTAGTATAGTGTATCGTTATTTAACTGTCTCTTGTCAAATTTAAATAATATTTTTTTGTTCGTTTTGTGTAAAAAGGAAGGGTTTATTAGGGAAGTAGGGCAGGATTTGCCTCTAATTGTCGGCTATTAGGAGTATTATTTTCTAATTTTAGGACGCCACGGGGACAGACAGCTGCACAGATACCACAGCCTACACAAGAAGCACGAACAATATCTTGACCTCTTTGAGCATACCAGCGGACATCTATTCCCATTTCACAGTAGCTAGAGCAGTTACCGCAAGAGATGCATTGAGCGCCATTTGTGGTGATCCTAAAACGTGAGAAAAATTTCTGAATAAGGCCTAGTACAGCAGCCATGGGACAGGCAAAACGACACCAGACTCGACTACCGAGGAGGGGATAAAAACCGACTCCGATAACTCCACTAAAAATAGCACCAATATAGAAGCCATACCATTCTGATAATTTACCGGAATAAGTTTCAAAAATCCAACCTGCCCCTAGGGAGTTAAGCCAGAGGCTTAATGTGATTAGAACAATTAGGACTAGGATTCCGTGGACTAGCCAGCGCTCTATTTTCCAAGAATTGAGTGATTTATCTGAGAGTTGTCGAAAGGGATCACCCATAGTTTCAGCTAAGGCACCACAACCACACACCCAAGAACAGTACCAGCGTTTCCCGTAAAAATAGGTGAGAATGGGGGTTGCGATAAAACTCATTAGTAGACCAAAAATCAGAAAATAGATACCAAAGCCATATTGACTAGCCCAAGTGCTTGGATAGAAATAATCTGCTTTTAGGGGCCAGAAATAGGAAAAATAGAATTCTGGTTGCTGAAATAGTTTTAGGATATTAGGCAGGATGTATGCTAAACCAAGCTGCACAAAAGTGACCGAAATCGTACGAATAATTTGATAGCGATTATGGCGATATTTAAAAATCATTCTAACTCCAAAGACTAAGACAGCAAAACTGTACAATGTGCTATAGAAAAACCAATTATTAGAAGGAGTGCCAGCAAGAAAATATGCCAAGGGGTCTAATATACTATAGACATGGAGGGTAAAGAAATCATAAAAATTAGCTTGGCTTCCAGGTATCTTAAATTTATGGCCAAAGTAAATTATGATATAGAAGCTAGTGAGGAAAAGGGAAAATAGCCAAGCCACCAAGCCTCTGGAGCTCATCGCTTTAGAAAGTATATGATTGTTATCAATACCTGCTGGATGAGAAAAATAGCGACTCCAGAAGATAATAAAGGCTCCCAGAGCAGGCAGAGTAAAAGCCAATAGAGTTTGCAGTGGAGGGCTTAGGAATATACTTTGTTTTGTAATGGAAAGGACTAAGAAGACTAAACCCAATAAAATTAATGTTGAGCCTAGGTATTTTAAGATTCGTTGCATAAACAGATATGCTATAATGAAAAAAATTAAAAAAATGTCAATTTATATTTTATATCTAATTGACATTTTTACGCAAAATATGTCTTATGGTTATTTATGAAGATAGTGGTCTTAATAAAGCAGGTTCCAGATACGGAGACACGCCTCAATATCGATAGTACTTCCGGTAATTCAATCGATGAAACAGGCATTAAATGGATAACTTCTCCCTTTGACGAAAATGGAATAGAAGAAGCCATCAGGCAGAGAGATAAGACAGGTGCTGAAGTGCATGCCGTGTCCCTTGGGCCAGAGCGGGTTAAGGATGCCCTACGTAGTGCGTACGTTTTGGGAGTAGATGTCGCGACTCTTATTAAAGACGATAGTTACAATGCCTTGGATATTAACTATGCTTCTGCTGTTCTTGCTAGCTATATAAAAACTTTGAATGCTGATATTATTTTTACTGGGCATACTGCTATAGATTCCCAATCTTCGATGGTGCCCGCAATGATAGCTTGTCACTTAGGGATCCCGAACGTCAATAATGCGATAGAAGTTCATATAGATGGTAATAAGGCTAAGATACATCGTGAGATAGAAGGAGGGAAGGCTGTTATGGAATTAGAGTTACCTACTTTGATTAGTGCCGCTAAAGATTTGAATGATGTGCGTTATCCTTCACTTAAGGGAATTATGGCTGCTAAGAAAAAGGAAATAGAGATAATCGAAGTGGCTAGTCTTGGCGTAGAGTTAAAACCAATCGAAATTGTTTCTATAGACTTACCTCCAGCACGTCCTTCTGGGCGTATAATTGAAGGAGACTCGGCAGAGGTAAAGGCGACAGACTTAGTGAAGTCTTTACGTGAAGAGGTAAAGGTATTCTAGTTAAGCTAGGTAAAAGAAGGGATATAAGGAGTATTCGTATATGTCAGTATTAGTTGTTGCAGAGTTAAAAGAAGGTGAGTTAAAAAAAGTTTCTAAAGAGCTAGTCTCTGTTGCACGTAAAATTAGTGATAAGGTCTACGCTCTGCTTATCAATGGTAATGATGATAATGCCAGCGAGCTTTTTACAGCGGGTGCTGATATCGTTATTAAGAATTCTGTTAGTGAATACAGCCCTGAGGGCTATGCAAATATAACAGAGACCATCGCTAGAGAAAAGGGTGTGAGTGTTATTTTAATTCCACATGGTATTCGAGGCAAGGATTTTGCTGGTCGACTTGCTGTGCAATATAAAGCAAGTTTATTAGCAGATATAGTTGAAATTAGTGGTTCTATAGATAGCCTTGAGTTACGTAAACCAATTTATTCTGGTAAGGCTTATGCTAATATTAAAGTAGCATCACCTGCTGTTATTACTGTTCGTCCTAATTCTCAAGATATAATAAGTCACTCTGGACCAGAGACCATAGAAGCCTCCAACGCAGAAGAGGGTACAGTGCGTGCTCGTCTGAGTGAAGAAGATGTTTCTTCTGGAGGATCGAAGCTTCAGTTGACAGATGCTTCGATTATTGTTTCAGGAGGGCGTGGAATTAAGGGACCTGAGACTTGGCCTCTTTTACAAAGTTTGTGTGATATCTTAGGAGCGGCTTTAGGAGCAAGTCGAGCCGCTGTTGATGCTGGTTGGATTGCTCATAGTCATCAGGTTGGTCAGACAGGGAAGACAGTCTCTCCAAATTGCTATATTGCGTGTGGTATTTCTGGTGCGGTACAGCATTTAGCTGGTATGGGATCTTCCAAAGTAATTGTTGCTATTAATAAAGATGCAGAAGCTCCTATTTTTAAAGTGGCTACCTATGGCATAGTCGATGATCTTTTTGTGATGGTTCCTGCTCTGACTGATGAATGTAAGAAAGTTCTTGCTTAGTCTGTAAAAGCAGACTGCCTCCCAAAATGTTCATGCGATTTTCTGTTTATTCTTGTTTAGTTATTTCGTTTGGACTTTTTTTATTTTTATTTACTTGGTCTTTTATAATCAAAGCACAGAGTGAAAATAACTCTGATGCCTTTGCTCAGGTTAAAAAAGTTGTGGCGAAGCTAGATTCTCTTAGTAGTTTTCGGGTTAATCTTAGAATTAATGGAGATGGGGTTGGTGCGAGTAGCATAGGAGGTGTCTTGTCTTATGACAAAGGCAAGTCTCATTTTAAGTTAGATGATTCTCGTGTAGTAGCTACAAATGGAATTTATATGATTACCTTTAATCCTAGTCATGGCGTGGCGGCTAAGCAATTGGTCGATGCTCCCACAGGAGGGGTAGGCTGGCTTCTTAGTGGCTATAATTATGAACTCATTTCAGCGAGAGAAGCAATGGGGACGGCACAGACAGAAGCAATGACAATTCAAAAAGTACGAGTGCTTTGGTCTGAGGATTATTTTTTACAAAGTTTACATTTGCAAGCTAAAACTAAGGAGACATGGTCTAGTTTTTATCTTTCTAATTTAAGATTAGTTACTAGCTTTTCTCCTTCGCTTTTTTCTTTTCGCCCGCCTACTGGTTCTAGGACAGTAGAAAATGTTCTCAATAAGAGATAAGAGCTAAAAAATTAAATTTAGAAGGCAAGGCTAAGATGCTTTACTTTTATCTAGTTCTCATGGCGACATCGTGTATCTAAGTAAAGCAAGAAAAAATATAAAATTATTGCTTAGAGATTCTGTTTTAGAAATAAATAAGAGAGTCGAGCCTGTCTTCAGCTTTGCTCAGCTTGAGGTAGAGATTTTGCTAGCGGAGGCAATTGCAAAGGATAGACTTTTTCTATATAAAAACCCTGATTATATTCTTAAAGCAAAAGAAAACCGAAAGTTTAAAAATTATCTCAAACGGCGTCTACTCGGTGAGCCAATTGCATATATTAGAAAGTATCAAGATTTCTTTGGTCATAGATTTAAAATTAGTTCAGATGTTTTAATCCCACGTCCAGAAAGTGAAGAACTAGTTGAACAGGCCTTGCACTTAGTATTATTTTCAAAACCATCTCAGTTGCATAAAAATAAAGTAGATGTATTAGATTTGTGTTGTGGCTCTGGTTGCCTAGGTCTAAGTCTTCTTCTTGCAAGACCGGAGTTGAGATTAGACTTGAGTGATATTTCAGCTAATGCTTTAAGGGTTTGTCGAGCTAATGCAAAAACTTTACTAGCTCCTTCAGTTGGAACTTACTCCTATAATATTTATTGTAGTGATTTATTTATGAAATTACCTCAGAAAAAATATGATTTAATCTTATCTAATCCTCCTTATGTTTTGCTTGATGAATTCTCTACATTAACTGATGCAGAGCTTAATGCGGTAGATAGAACAGAGAATGGATATAAGCCTAGTCTTTGTTATGAGCCGATAAATGCCCTTATTCCTCCTCAGCCTAAAATCTTTTATAAAAGGCTTTTTATAGGTCTATCAAGGTATTTGAAAGTGGGGGGGCTAGCACTAATAGAAACAAATCCACGTCTAGTTGCTATGTGTCGGCAGTTAATAGAAGAGAAAGAAATACTTCTTAGTCTAGAGCTTCGAATGGATCTAAATAAGAAAACCCGCTTTTTACATTTGACTCGCATATAGTTTGAAGATACGTTTTTCTGATACTTGAATTGTTTCTAGTTGACTTGTTTCTAGTTGACTTGCTTCTAATTGAGACTTTTCGAGACCTAATATCGCTTCTGGGATTAGTTCTATTTTTAGTATAAAAATTGGAATATGATTAGGTAAAAAATCATAAGCTAATTCAGGCCATTCTATAATATGTAAATACTTTGTATTTTGTGGAGCTATTGAAGACCAGCGTTCGATAAAATCTAGGTTTTCGAGATCTGACGATTTCTGGAGACGATAAAGATCGTAATGAAAGATTGAGATGCCATCTCCTTGATAGTTGTTTAATAGGTTGAAGCTAGGACTATTTATATTATCTTTTATATCAAGATGTTCTCCTAGTAACCGTACAAAAGAAGTTTTAGCGGCACCAAGCTGACCAATAAGTAAAAGCAAAACTTCTTTTTCTTTTTTTAGGTATTGCTCATAGCTATCAATTGCAATTTGCTTAGTTTCACTGACGCTATAACTTGTTTCCTCCCATAATAAATTCTGCTTCATCTTAATAGAGGCCAAGGTCTAATTAAATCTAGTTAATTTGTAAAATGCTATCCGTCTTTTTGTTACTTTTTGATTCTTGCTTTTTTATTTATGGCCTTATTATTATTAAAAAGACTATGAAGAAATGGGGAACGGCAAGTATTTGGAAAAAAGCTGAAAGCAGCAAGATAAGCAAAACTACTTATAGCAGTAAAGACTAAGCTTAGATAGGCGATGACTTCTAGCTCTAGCTCTTTATTTGATTGATCTATGCTTAGTATAATTTCAGGATAAGTATAT